>JAYTFQ010000025.1:0-1811 GCA_043734225.1 Anaerolineales bacterium
CCTGGCCGGCCTTCTGGGTAGCCTGCTCAGCCACGGCGCGCACCTCGTCCACGGTGGTGCTGGTCTCGTGGATGGCGGCCGATTGCTGGTTGGCGGCGGCGGTGTGCTCGCTGACCGTGGCCAGGATTTCCGCCGTGGCCGAGCTGATGCCCGCCACCCCGTCGCGCACCTGGCGCGACAGATCGCCCAGCCCCTGCGCCATGTGGTTCAGGTTGTCGGTCAGCGCGGTGAACTCGCTGGTGCCATTGACGCCCAGCCGCGTGCTCAGGTCGCCCTGGGCCACCCGCGCGCTAAAGGCCGTATACTCACGCACCGCGGCCTGCAAACTGTCCTTCAATTGGCGCTCGGCTTCGACACGCGCCTGCAATTGCTGGGCCATGCTGTTGAAGCTGTTGGCCAGATGCTCAATCTCGTCGCCGCTGTGCACCACCGCCCGCTGTGTCAGGTCATTCGCCGCCAGCCCGCGCGCGGCCCGCTCCACCAGCGCCAGGTTGCCGGCAATGCGCCGCGCCAGGTAGAACGCGATCACCACGCCCAGCAGCACTGCCGCGATGCTGACGCTGACAATCCAGGCCCGCGCCGCCACGAAGGTGGCATCATTCTCCAGGTCGCGCGCCAGGCCAGCGGCGTTGCTGGCGCCGGTCAGGGCCGTCAGCGTATCTTCCATGGCAGTCACCTTGTCATCCACCGGGCCGTTGGCGGCGGTTACCGCCTGGGCGTTGTTGCCGGCAGTGCTGGGCGGCAGGCTCAGCGTGTCGCGCGACTGCCGATAGGCGCCCCAGGCCTTCTCAAAGTCAGCGATGGGCGCCATCAGTTGGCCGCTGCTGTCGCTGGCCTTCAGGTCCGCCAGCGCCTGGCCGGTGTCCTTGTCCAGCCCATTCATCTCGTTCTGGTAGTTGGCTTTCGCGGCCGCGTCTGTCACCGTCACATACTGCAGCTCGGCGGCGCGGTCCTGCATGGTCAGTTGGTCCAGCTTTGCAATGTGCCCGCTGCTCAGCAGGTTTTGATCATACAGCAGCGCGGCGCGGTCGTTCAGCGCGCTGGCCTGGCTGATGCCCACCGCGCTGACCAGCACCATCAGCAGCAGCGTGCTCGCGAAACCGAGCAGTAATTGATTGCGAATACTGAGCTTCATCGCCGTCTCCCAATTAGTTCGTCGCCTGGATCACCAGCCGCGCATCGCCCAGGAGCACATCCAAATCCAGCACCACCAGCAGGTCCGGCGTCACCCCGCGCACGCCGTGGCCGCGCTGGGCGGCCGTGGCCGCGTCCGCCAACGGCGCGCTGATCTCGTCCAGCAGCACCCGCCGGATCGCCAGCACGTCGTCCACCCACAGCGCCACGCTCAGGTCACCCCCGGCCACCACCGCCAGCTTGCCGCCTTCGGCCGGCTCGCCCGCCAGCGCCAGGTAGCGGCGCAGGTTCAGCACCGGGTACAGCCGGCCGCGCAGGTTCACCAGCCCGGCCCAAAACGCCGGCAGCCCCGGCACCCGCGCCAGGCCCGGCCGCGCCTGGATCGACTGCACCTGCAAAATATCGACGCCATAGCGCTCCGCGCCCAGCGCCAGCACCACGAGCTCAATCTCATTGCTGTGGTTCTCGGCCGCCGGCACGTGCGCCAACGCCCGCGCCCGCTCTTCCAAAACGCGCTCGATGTCCGCCGTATCGTTCGTCAACTCAGTCATTCCTCAACACGCCCAGCCGTATCCCCGCATCCATCCCATCAGCTGCCCCGCCCACTTCGCTGTCAACAGAGTTATCAAGGATGTTTGGGCCGAATGGGATGCCGCGGCCAGACAATTGTCTGGCCG
>JAYTFQ010000026.1:0-12808 GCA_043734225.1 Anaerolineales bacterium
GTCATCGCCTCCAATCTGGGCGGCCTGACCGAGTTGGTCGCCCATCAAGAACGGGGGCTGCTGGTGCCACCAGGCGAGGCGGAGCCGCTGGCCGACGCCATGCGCCGGCTGACGGCGCAGCCCGACAAGGCCCAGGCTATGGGCGAGGCCGCGTATCGGTACGTGTGCCGCGAACATAATGCCAGTGTCCATTACACGCGCCTCGTGGAACTCTACACCCGCGCTCTGGCGCGCCAGGCCGCCAGCCGTGGTGTGGCCACGTGAAAATTGTCCCGGTCAATATCACCCACTTTGAGGCGCTGGCGACTCGACCTATACATTATGGACGTCTATGCCGCCGGCGCCGAGCGCTCAAATCTGGTCAAACCGATACGTGAGGGCAAGCATGCGTGAGGCTGGTCGATGAAGATTGCGGTGATGGGCATCCGCGGGGTGCCGGCTAATTTTGGCGGCTCCGAAACGGCTGTGGAAGAGATTGGCAGCCGGCTGGTGCAGCGCGGCCATGAGGTCACGGTCTATTGCCGGCGGCATAAATCCAGCGGGCTGGGCAGCGCCAGCTATAAAGGCATGCGCCGGATTGTGCTGCCGTCGGTCAACACCCTCAATCTCGATCTGATCAGCCATAGCTGGCTGAGCTTGCTGCAGATCGTGCGCGAGCGCTTCGATGTCGTTCACTTTCATGGCGTGGGCAACGCGCTCTTGCTGCCGCAGTTCAAGCTGACCGGCCGCGGCGCGCGCTCATTGGTCATCGTAGATGGCCCCGACTGGCTGCGGCCAAAATGGGGCGCGATGGCGCGGCTGGCCTTTCGGGCCTCGTTCCCGATGGCCGTACGCTGGGCGGATGAAATCATCTCGGATAATGTTCAAGTACAGACGCTCTTTCGCCAGCGCTACGGCCGCGAAACGCCGCTGGTCGGCTATGGCGCCGACCTGGTCCGGCCAACGGCGCAGGAGGCCCTGGAAAAATACGGTCTATCGCCCAACGGCTATATCTTGCAGGTGGGCGCGCTGGTTCCAGACAAAGGCCCGCACGTCACCCTGGCCGCCTATGAAAAGCTGGAAACCGATCTGCCGCTGGTGCTGATTGGGGATACGCCCTACCTCAGCGCTTATAAGGCCAAGCTGAAAAGCACCACTGACCCGCGTGTGCGTTTCCTGGGGTATGTTTACGGCAGCGAGTATCGCCAGATGCTGGCGCATTGCCGGCTGTACATTCATCCGCTGCTGGTAGACGGCACCTCGCCCGCGCTGCTGCAAGCCATGGCGTATGGCTGCAACATCATTGGCAGCGATCTGCCCGAGATCGACGGCACCCTGGCGGAGGCAGGGCTGCGCTTTCCAACCAGCGACGCCGCCGCGCTGCGCAGCCGCATGGCAGAAGCGCTGGCCCGGCCAGAGTGGATGGCGGAATTTGGCCGCAAAGCGCGCCAGCGGATCATTGAACGCTTTAGCTGGGACCAGGTGACCGACCGTTATGAGCAGCTCTCACAAGCGTTGCTTTAGCGTGGCGCCTGGCCTGACGCTCAGGAATTTGGGAGAGTAGATGACTGCCAGAACGTTGGTCATTGGCGCCGCCGGCACCCTCGGCCTGGACGTGTGCCGCATTTTCGCGGCGCTTGGGGACGAGGTCATCCAGCCTGGCCGGGCCGAGCTCGACGCGCGCGACCCGGCCCAGGTGCGGCGGGCGATCGAACAGTGGCGGCCGGCGCGCGTGATCCACCTGGCCGCTCTGACGGACGTGGATGCCTGCCAACGCGATCCGGACGCGGCCTTTCTGAACAACACGCTGGGCACACAGAACGTGGCCGTGGCCTGCCAGCGGCACGACGCGGAGCTGGTCTACGTCAGCACGATGGCGGTGTTCAATGGCCTGAAAACGGAGGCCTACGTCGAATTTGACGCGCCGGACCCGGCCAATGTGTATGGCCGTTCCAAGTACGAGGGCGAGCAGATGGTCCGCGCGCTGGTCCCGCGGCATTACGTGGTGCGGACGGGCTGGGTGTTCGGCGGCGGCGCGCATGACAAGAAATTCGTGGGCAAGATCCTGGCGCAGGCCCGCGAGCGCGATGAGCTGCGGGCCGTGGACGACAAGTTTGGGTCGCCGACCTACACGGTGGATTTCGCGCGCGGCCTGGCGCGGCTCTGCGACAGCGGCCTGTACGGCACGTATCACCTGGTCAACACCGGCCTGCCGGCCAGCCGCTTCGACGTTGCCTGCCACATCCTCAAGGCCGCCCATCTAGATCATTGCCGGGTGATGCCGGTTCGCTCGGACGCCTTCCCGCTGGCCGCGCCCCGCCCGCGCATGGAAGCGGCGCGCAATTATTTACTGGAGCTGCGCGCCTGTTTTTGGATGCGCCCGTGGACCGAGGCCCTGGCGGAGTATGCGGCCTCGCTGCAATGACGCGTTCGGCCGGGTACAAGCTTTAGTTTAAAGCCGCCTCCAGGATATCCACCATCTCCAGCGCCAGGCGCTGTTGGTCGAAGCGGTCAAATTCGGACGAGGCCAGGAAATCACCGGCCGCGTCCAGGTAACGCTGGGCCTCGGCGTTGGGCAGGTCATGCAGGTAGCGATCCAGCTCGGCAAACGAGCCAAAACGGCGGAAGTCGATAAACGTCTGCTCCGGGACAAAATCGGTAATGTCCGGCGCGCCCCAATACACCGGCACGCAGCCGGCCAAAAAACAGTCGAAGATTTTCTCGGTCACGTAGCCGGGAAAGACACAGTTCTCAAAGCAGATGGCAAAGCGATGGCCATTCAGCACAGCGCGTTTGGGCGGCGCGCCGGGCGCGAGGGCGCCGGCATAGGCTCGGCGCACGGCTTGCTGGACGGCGGCGCTGAGGCCGGCGGTGGGCTGGTCCCAGCGATGACCATACAGCCGGAATCCGTCCGAGTGTGCGAAATACTCAATGGCTGCCAGACGCGCCTGGGAGAGGCGCGGCGAGCGCAGCCCGGGATCGAGCAGCCGCCACCACTGAAACCGGGCGGCGACTTTCAAGCGGGTGCGCAGATCACTCAAGCTGGCAGGCCAAGTCCGCCTGGCCCAGACGTTGCTGATAATCATGACGAGCGGGTCGCGCTGGGCCCAGGGGCGCAGCGGCAAACGCGCGCGGGTGTCGGCGGGGTAATAGAGCGGATGGAACGTGGTGCCCGTGCCGGCCAGCCGCTGGCGCGTGCCGCGGAACTGGAAATTGTGCTGGAAACGGCCGGCATAGCGCGGCATGAAGTGGAAGAACTTGTAGGCGATCAGCGGCGACTCGAGCGAGTGACAAATGGCCGGCCGCGCCCCGGCGGCCAGCAGCGTCTGCGTCTCAGCCGTGTACTCCGTGGTGAGACAGGCCACCCGCCGCGGCGCATGTGCCATGGCGCGAAAAACATCAGCCGTGGCCACCTCAATGCCCCGCCGGCGCGCCTCACGCGCCAGCCCGGCGTACAAGCCGGCCCCAAAGCCCATATGTTCCATGGCCGGCTCGAAACAGCGATCCTGGCGGCAGTCGGGATGCTCTGAATCGACCACAATCAGCCTATCCATGTTTGATCTCACCCGCTGAGCTTAGCTCCAGCCCGTCAAGCCGGTAATGCGAATGATATCCTCGCGAACTTCCATGCGCGCCGCTGGCTGTCGCCGGCCAACCAATTGCTTGATCTGTTCCAAGGTCGGATAATCATGCTGGCCGACGAATTCACGGGCGTCGTCAATCAAGATCACGTGCCCCGCCACCGGGTGCTGCAAGATCAGCTCGAGCTCCTGCTGGATCGGCGTCTCGAGGGGGCCGTGGGCGGTAATGCCGCCCGAGTAGTGCGCATCCAGCCAGAACAGGGCGGGCTGCTGGATTTGGGGCAAAATGCCTGGCATTTGTTGCGCACTGTCGCCCTGTAGAATCTGGATGTGAGGGTTCCTGGCAAACGCGCGCTTGGCGCGCGCGGCCAGGGTCGGGTCCAACTCAATCGAATAGATTTTTTCGAAGCGCGCCCGGGCGGCTTTGACCATAAATCCCTGGTAGGTGCCGGTCTCAATCAGGATCTTCAGGCCAAACCGCTGGCCATATTCCAGCACGGTTTGCTGCTTGGCCAGGTGCGGCGTCAGGCCGGTTCGGCCCCGCTTCAGCCAGGCGCGCAGCGCCAGCCGGTGCCGGAAATAAACACGCACGTCCCACACAAAGGCTCGCCCACGGCGCAAATACACCATCATGCTGTCCTTTTGCCTGGCCTGATGGGGCCATTATAAGCTCGGTCGCCAACTCAAGGTAAAAAGACGGCCGCTGTCTGATCGTCGATGCCAGCCACTCGCCGCGCGGCGGGCTGCGTGGATCGCTATCACTGGCGGGTGCTGCTGCTGGCGGCGCCGGCCTTTCTGTTTCCGTCCCCGGCGCGCGCGCTGCCTCGCATTGACACCCTACTATCACCGCTGTATAATTTCACATCAGGTCTTAGCACTCTCCCCTTGAGAGTGCTAACTCAGAAAAAACATGGAAAAACTGCCGGAACGCCAGGAAAATATACTCGGTCTCGTGATTCGCGAGTATATCGACACGGTTACCCCCATTAGCTCGAAAGCCCTGGTGGATAAATACAACCTGGGCGTAAGCTCGGCCACCATCCGCAACGAGCTGGTGGCGCTGACCGAGCAGGGCTATCTGCGCCAGCCGCACACCTCTGCCGGGCGCGAGCCGACGGAAGAGGGTTATCGCTATTTTGTGCAGCGTATTGTGGGCGAGAACGAGCTGCCGCTGGCCGAGCGGCGCACCATCAGCCACCAGTTTTATCAGGCGCGCAAAGACGTCGACGAGTGGATGCGGCTGGCGGCCTCGGTGCTGGCCCAGCACGGGCACGGCGCCAGCCTGGTCACTCCGGCCCGACAGGTTAAGGCGCGCTTCAAGCACCTGGAGCTGATTGCCACCCAGGGCCGGCTGGTGCTGCTGGTGCTGGTGCTGCAAGGCGGCGAGGTGCGCCAGCAGATGCTGACCCTGGCCGAGCAACCCTCGCAGGAGAGCCTGAGCGAGGCCGCCAGGCATTTGAATGCCCTGTGCGACGGCCAGGACGCGGAGGCGGTGCTGGCGCAAACCCTGCAATTGCCAACCCTGGAGCAAGAAGTGGCCCGGCTGATCGCCGAGATGATCCGCAAGGCGGAGGCCTTCTCGGCCGGCGAGATTTTCCGCGACGGTGTGACCACGGTGCTGGCCGAGCCCGAATTTGCCGCCTCCGATTCGGCTCGCCAGGCGCTGCGGGTGCTGGAAGAGCGCAGCTATCTGGAAGAGTTCCTGGCCAAGGCCATGTCGCCGCATGTCGGCGGGGTGCAGGTGGTCATCGGCGGCGAGAACGCCTGGCAGGAGCTGAAGGACTGCTCGATGGTGCTGGCCCGCTACGGCGTGGCTGGCTATTCCACCGGCGCCATGGGCGTGTTGGGGCCGCAGCGCATGGCGTATGGGCGCGCCATCTCCACCGTGCGCTATGTGGCCGGGCTGATGAGCGATCTGATGTACGAAGTCTATTCGGAATGACCGGTCCTTCCCGGCGTTGGCCGGGCAGCCGTTGGAGAAAAAGTCGGATGATGACTGAAGAAGAGAAAGAAAAAGAGAAAGAGAAAGAAACAGAAAACTCTGCCGCGGGCAGCGCGGGCTCGCTCGGAGACGAGCAGCCGGCGCTGCAGAAGGAGCTGGAGGCCGCCAAGGCCCAAGCGGCGGAATATCTGGAAGGCTGGCAGCGCGCCCGGGCAGAGTTTGCCAACTACAAGCGCCGGGTGGAAAAAGAGCAGAGCGAAGCCTACCAGAGTGCCACCAGCCGCGTGATTGGCCGGTTCGTCGACGTGCTGGACGACTTCAACCGGGCCGCGCAGGACAAGCCGGCCGACAGCGGCGACGCGGTGGCGTATGCCGCCGCACTGGCGCAGTGGGCGGCCGGCGTGACGCTGATCCAGCGCAAACTGCAAAACATCCTGGATGTCGAGGGCGTGGAGCGCATTAAGGCCGAGGGCCAGACCTTTGACCCGGCGCTGCACGAGGCGGTGACGCACGAGGACAGCCCGGAGCATCAGCCCGGGCAGATCATTGCCGTGCTGCGGCAGGGTTATCGCATCGGCGACAAGATTATCCGGCCCGCGTTGGTGCGGGTTGCAAAATAAACAGTCAATGGGTCAATCGGCGAATCGGTCAACTGGTCAACCAGTGGATCAATTGACCCATTGACCTGTTGACGTATTGACCTGTTGACTGGTTGGCCGCTTGACCGATCAACTTATTGACCTGTTTTTATTGAGAGGCTCTCATGGCTAAAATCATTGGCATTGACTTAGGCACCACCAATTCAGTCGTGGCGGTTATGGAAGGCGGCGAGCCGGTGGTTATCCCGTCGTCGGAAGGTTCGCGGCTCATCCCGTCGGTGGTGGCCGTCAACCCCAAGACCGGCGAGCGCACGGTCGGGCAAGTAGCCCGCCGGCAAGCCGTGCTCAATTCAGAAAACACCGTCTTCTCCATCAAGCGCTTCATGGGCCGCAAATACAGCGACGCCGAAGTGCAGAAGGCGCTTAAATTCGTGCCGTATAAGGTCAGCGCGGCGCCCAACGGCGACGTGCGCGTGCACATGGGCGGCAAGGAGTATTCGCCGCCCGAGATCAGCGCCATGATCCTGGCCAAGATCAAAGCCGATGCCGAGGCTTACCTGGGCGAGACCGTCACCCAGGCCGTGATCACCGTGCCGGCCTATTTCAACGACTCGCAGCGCCAGGCCACCAAGGACGCCGGCCGCATCGCCGGGCTGGAAGTCCTGCGCATCATCAACGAGCCGACCGCTTCGTCGCTGGCCTACGGGCTGGACAAGAAGAAGGACGAGACCATCTGCGTCTACGACCTGGGCGGCGGCACATTCGACATATCGGTGCTGGACGTGGGCGACGGCGTCTTCGAGGTCAAGTCGACCAACGGCGACACCTTCCTGGGCGGCGATGACTTCGACCAGCGCATCATCGACTACGTGGCCGAAGAGTTCAAGCGCGACCAGGGCATTGACCTGCGCGCCGACCGGCAGGCCCTGCAGCGCCTGAAGGAAGCCGCCGAAAAGGCCAAGATCGAGCTGTCGACGGTGGCGCAGACGGAGATCAATCTGCCCTTCATCACCGCTGACGCCTCCGGCCCCAAGCACCTGAACCTCAACCTGACCCGCTCCAAGCTGGAGCAGTTGACCGACGATCTGATCCAGCGCTCGGTGCGCCCGGTGAACCAGGCGCTCGACGATGCCAAGCTCAAGCCGGGCGACATCAACGAAGTGGTGCTGGTGGGCGGCATGACCCGCATGCCGGCCGTGCAGGAAGCCGTGCGGCGTGTCTTCAGCAAAGAGCCGCACAAGGGCGTCAATCCGGATGAGGTGGTGGCCATCGGCGCCGCCATCCAGGCCGGCGTGCTGGGCGGCGAGGTGAAGGACATTCTGCTGCTGGACGTGACCCCGCTCAGCCTGTCGATTGAGACCCTGGGCGGCGTGGCCACCGCGCTGATCGAGCGCAACACGACGATCCCGACCCGCAAGAGCCAGGTCTTCTCGACTGCCTCCGATATGCAGACCTCGGTGGAAATCAAGGTGGTGCAGGGCGAGCGGCCGATGGCGGCCGATAACAAAATGCTGGGCAATTTCATCCTGGATGGCATCCCGCCCGCGCCGCGCGGCGTGCCGCAGGTGGAAGTGACCTTCGACATCGACGCCGACGGCATCCTGAAGGTGTCGGCGGCCGATAAGGCCACCGGGCGCTCGCAGCACATCACCATCACCGCCTCGTCCGGCCTGAACAAGGACGAAGTGGACAAGATGGTGAAGGAAGCCGCCGCGCACGCCGGCGAGGACAAGCAGCGCCGCGACGGGGTCGAGGCGCGCAACACAGCCGATGCCGCCATCTTCACCGCCGAGAAGGCCCTGCGCGAGGGCGGCGACAAGGTGCCGGCCGACGTCAAGACCTCGGTGGAAGCCAAGGTGACGGCGGTGCGCAAGTCGCTGGAAGGCACCAGCAACGAAGCCATCACCCGCGCCACCAATGAGCTATACCAGGCGGTGCAGGCCATCGGCTCGGCCATGTATGGGCCGCAGGCCGGCCCCACTGGCGCTCCCGGCGGCCCCGATATGGGCGGCGCTCCCGGCGGCGGCCCCACCGGCCCCAACGGCGGGCCTGGCGGGCCCAGCAACGGCCCGGGCGGGGATGATGTGGTTGAGGGCGAGTTTAAAGAAGCGTAATTGGTAATTTGTAATGGGTCGATGGGTCGATTGGCCAACAGGTTGATTGGTTGACCAATTGACTTGTTGACCAATCAACCAATTGACTTGTTGATCTATTGACTGGTATCTCATTCAGTGTCAAGCAAACGCGATTACTACGAGATTCTCGGCGTTGGCAAGCAGGCCGCGCAGGACGAAATCCGCACGGCCTACCGCAAGCTGGCCAAGCAGTTCCATCCCGACGTCAATAAAGAAAACGGCGCCGAGGACAAATTCAAAGAGGCCAGCGAGGCCTACGCCGTCCTGTCGGACGATCAGAAGCGGGCGGCCTACGACCGCTATGGCCATGCCGGCGTCAGCGGCGCCAACGCGCCCGACTTCTCCGGCTTCGGTGTCGAGGATATTTTTGAAAGCATCTTTGGCGGCTTCGGCACGCGCACCAGCAACCGGCGCAGCCCGCGCCGCGGCGCCGATCTGCGCTTCGATCTGACCATTACCTTCGAAGAGAGCATCAACGGGGCCGACAAGGAAGTGCAGGTCACTCGCCACGAGCCCTGCCCCACCTGCCGGGGCAGCGGCGCCGAGCCGGGCACCACGCCGGTGCGCTGCGCCAACTGCAACGGCAGCGGCGAGGTGCGCCAGGTGCGCCAGACCTTCCTGGGCTCGATGGTCAACGTGACCACCTGCCCCTCCTGCCAGGGCAAAGGCGAGACCATCGCCACGCCCTGCCACACCTGTCACGGCCGCACCCAACTGCGCCAGACGCGCAAGCTGTCGGTGAACATCCCGCCGGGCGTGGACAGTGGCACGCAGATCCGGCTGTCGGGCGAAGGCGAGCCCGGCCTAAACGGCGGGCCGAACGGCAACCTGTACGTGGCGCTGGCGGTAGCGCCGCACAAGTTCTTCCGGCGCCAGGGCGATGACATTGTGCTGGAAGTGGCCGTCAACCTGGCGCAGGCGGCGCTGGGCACCGAGGTGACCGTGCCCACGGTCAACGGCACGGAAAAGATCAAAATACCGGCCGGCACGCAGCCGGGCACCACCTTTCACCTGCGCGGCAAGGGCGCGCCGCATCTGCAGCGCAATGGGCGCGGCGATATGTTCGTGCTGGTGACGGTCACCACCCCCACCAACTTGACCAACGAGCAAAAGAAGCTGCTGAAGGACCTGGCCAAGAGCCTGCCGGGCGAGGCCGTGCCGCAAGAGCGCGGGCTGATCGACCGTATCCGCGAAGTGCTGGTCGGCAACTGACGCGCGCATGGCCTGGCTGGAAGTGTCGCTGACGGTGAACGGCGAGGCGGCCGAGGCCGTGGCGGACCTGCTGGCGCGCTTTGCGCCGGACGGCGTGGCGCTGCGGCCGGTGAGCGTGGAACACCACCTGGGCCTGGAAAGCGATGAGCTGCGCGTCAGCGACGACATGGTCGTGAGCGCCTATCTGCCCCTGGATGCCAACCTGGACAGCACGCGCGCGCAACTGGAAGAGAGCCTGTGGCATCTGGGACAACTGCTGCCCCTGCCCAGCCCGGCTTATAAAACCATCGTCGACACCGACTGGGGGGAATCCTGGAAGGTCAATTTCCATCCCCTGCGCGTGGGCCGGCGGCTGATGATCGTGCCGGCCTGGCTCAACCCGCCCCTGGCGCCAGACGACGTCGAGATCCGGTTGGACCCGGGCATGGCCTTTGGCACGGGCACGCATCCATCCACCGGGCTGTGTCTAAAAATCATCGAGCGGCACCTGGCGCCCGGCGCGCCCATGCTCGACCTGGGCACCGGCTCCGGCATCCTGGCCATCGCCGCCGCCAAGCTGGGCTCCGGCCCGGTGCTGGCCATCGACATTGCCCCCGAGGCGGTGCGGGTGGCTGGCGAGAATACCCTGGCCAACGGCGTAGCTGACCGGGTGCAAGTGGCCAAGGCCTCGCTGGCCGAAGTACAGGCGGGCCAGTTTGGCGCCAGTTGGCTCAGCACGCCGCTAGTGGTCGCGAACATCCTGGCCAGCGTCATCGTCCCCCTGCTGGAGCAGGGCCTGGCCAACATCGTCGCGCCGGGCGGCCTGCTGGTGCTGGCCGGCATCCTCGACAAACAAGCCTACCGGGTCATCGCCGCGCTTGAAGCCGCCGGCCTGACCATCGTCGCCCAGGAGCAGGTGGAAGACTGGGTGGCGATTATCGCGAGGAAGAACACAGCCTAGTACTTAGTCCACAATCCTGTGCAAAAGACGCCTGACGCTGGGGTCAGCGGGACAAGATGCCATACCCAAAACTGGCGACGGCATGATTGATAGCGTAAATGCTTTTCATCGCCGCCCTGTTCTGGATAGGTGGTAATCTATAGTACAGGATACGCCGCAATGAAAATACGGTTTGAGTGGCATGAAGAAAAAGAGCTCTACTAAACCAGAAGCAGCAACTGACGCGATGCGCCCGGAATATGACTTTACGGGCGGCGTGCGGGGCAAACATGTCCCCGATCTGCAGGCGGGTTATACGATTAGGATTCACAAGGCGGATGGCACGATCGTTGAAAAGCACGTGGGCGATAAGGCCGCGGTGACCCTGGCGCCAGATGTACGCGAATACTTCCCCACGTCGCAGGCGGTCAATCATGCCTTATGCACATTGATTGCTCTGGTTCCCCGCAAGCGTAAAGCGGTTAAGGACCAAAAGAGCGGGCGTAAACTGACAGTGAAGAGTCGTGGCAAGAAAATACGCTAACGCAAATTGAACTGCGACCGCTTAAACAAAAACCGCCTCTTTCGAGGCGGTTTTTCATTTCTCGTCAGCCGGCCTAGGCCGGCGGGGCCGCGGGCAATTGCCCGCCGCCGGTGTTGAAGCGGTAGACAATCCGGCCGCGAGTCAGGTCGTAGGGGGAAAGCTCCACCTTCACCCGGTCGCCCAGCAGGATGCGGATGTAATACTTGCGCAGCCGGCCGGAAAGGTACGCCAGCACGGTGTGCCCGTTATCCAACTGCACGCGGAAATTGGTGCTGGGCATGGCTTCGACCACGGTGCCCTCGACCACAATCTTTTCTTCAGTCTTCGTCATACGCGCTAAGCCTCTTCTTCTCCATCCGCCGGCGCCGCTTCGCCCGCTGGGGCGGTCCCCTGCGGGGACACGGCGTCGTCATGCTCATCTGCATCCGCCGGTGGTTCAGGCGCGGCGGGTTCCTGGGCTGGTTCTAGCTCGGCCAGCGGGCCGGGCCCGGTCACCGCTTGCAGCGCCAGCCCAATGCGCTGCCGGTCAGGTTCGACATTTAAGACTTTCACGCGCACCGTGGCGCCCTCGACCACGCCGGCCTGGCCGGACACCTGGTTGGTGGGCAGCAAGCCCTCCACACCTTCGCCCAGGTCCACGAACGCGCCAAACGGCGCCAGGCGGGTGAGCGTGCCTTCCACCACCTGGCCGGCCTGGAAGCGCTCGGCCACGCGCTGCCACGGGTCCGGCTGGCGGCGCTTGAGGCTTAGGCCGATGCGCTTGCTCTCGCGGTCGACCTTCAGCACTTCCACTTCCACTTCCTGGCCCACCGCCAGCACTTCGCTGGGGTGCTTTACGCGCCGCCAGGACAGCTCGGAGATGTGGATCAGGCCGTCGGCGCCGCCCAGG
Source organism: Anaerolineales bacterium (assembly GCA_043734225.1). GTDB lineage: Bacteria > Chloroflexota > Anaerolineae > Anaerolineales > UBA6663 > JAYTFQ01. Next base: position 11,801 of record JAYTFQ010000026.1, read on the forward strand.
TCCACAAAGGCGCCAAAGTCGCGCAGGCCGGTGACCACGCCGGTGCGCACCTGGCCTTCGCTCAAGTCAGACAGCAGCCGGCTCTTCTGCCGCTCGCGATATTCCTTTTGGGCGTTGCGCTGCGACAGCACCAGCCGCCGCCGCTGCCGGTCCACTTCAATGACCTTGAAGCCCATCTTGCGGTTCACCAGGCCGGCCAATCGGTTCTGGCGCTCGTTCTCGGGCACGCCGCGCGGCAGGTCGCTGATGTGCGAGACCGGCACGAAGGCCTGCACGTCACCAAACTGCACGATCAGGCCGCCGCGGTTATAGCCGGTGACCGCGCCTTCCCACATTTCGCCGGTGGCCATCAGCCGCTCGGCGGTCAGCCAATCCTTTTGCTGCCGGCCCTGGTTGACCGACACGCGCAGGTTGCCGTCTTTGTCTTCGGGCTCGATAACGACGACCGGAACTTCCTGGTCGACGACAAACTCGACGCCTTCTTCGTGCAGCTTGTCGAGCTCCGCGCGCGGCACCACGCCGTCGCGCTTGAGACCCAGGTCCACGATCATGCCCTGGGTATCCAACGCTACGACTCGGCCCGATAGCACATCGCCGCGTTGCGGCCGCGGCGTGTCTTCGGAACTTTCAAACAGCGTACGAAAGTCAGGCTCGTCGGTCATGCGCATCCACCCTCAGCAAATAAAAAAACTCGGCAGTGGGCCAAACATCATGGCGCGCCGAGTTGGTTGGACTCTGCTGACAGTGTGGCAGGAAACCCGTAGCTGCGTTATCTCATCCCCGCCGCGTTCCCCACAACCCGCACCGCGCCATGACGCGACTCACCTCGATGAGCAGCCAGATTATACATCCCGCCCTAATCAATGTCAATTTCCGCCTTTATTTATAGGCCAAAAGTAGGGGGCGTCGAATGTGGGGGGCCCCTGCTGTCTTGACGCCGGCGGCGCTCCCGGCTACTCTTACTTCGTTATCGTTAGGGAATTGCGCCGCCCGTTCAGAAAAGCCCGG
>JAYTFQ010000027.1:0-2208 GCA_043734225.1 Anaerolineales bacterium
AGCCACCACCGTGCACAATTTTGCGGCGAATGGTGTTGCGTCGCCAGGTAAGTCAAAAGGAGACTCACATGGAGCTATTGGAACGGAATCAGCAATTGATTGAAGCCTTTCGCGCGGACAAAAACAAAGTCGATGGCCAATTCGGCGGCCGGCCCTTGCTGCTGCTGACCACCATCGGCGCCAAGAGCGGCGCCCGCCGCACCTCGCCGCTGGCCTACACCGCCGACGGCGACCAGTTTGTGATCATGGCCTCCAACAACGGGCTAGAGATCCACCCGAATTGGTACCGCAATCTGCAGGCCAACCCGCGCGTCACCGTGGAAGTCGGCAACGACACCTTCGAGGCCACCGCCAGCGTGGCCGAAGGCGCCGAGCGCGTCCGGCTGTTTGCCAAAGTGGTGGCCGGCATGCCCGGCTTTGGCGAGTACCAGGCCAAGATCCAGCGCCAAATTCCCGTGGTGGTGCTCACGCGCCAGAAGTAATTCACTCCGGCTGCCCGGCCGTAATCCAGGTGCTGTCCGGCTCCGCTGCCCCATCGGCGTTAACCGTGTCCGACTCGATTGAGACCAGCCGCGCCACGTAGGTGATGGCCGGCATCGTGCCCGCCGCGGCCAGCCCCTGCCACAGCGCCGCCAGTTCCGGCAGCGACAGCGGGTTGAAGATCAATGCCACGCTTTCATCCAGGTGGAAGATGGCCTGACCCGGAAAATCGGCGTTCAGGACATTGGCGTCCATGCTGGGCGTGTCGTCCAGCACGCGCATGGCCCAACCGAGCAGGCTCAACTGCGTGTCGGCGCTGGCCGACCAGGGCGTGATCAAGAAATGCAGCTCCAGCGCCAGCGCCGGGCGGCTGCGCGCGCCGGTCGGGCCGGTGTGCGCCGGCGTATTGCGCTGCGTGTTGGCTGTGATCTGGTACAGGCAGATGGTGATGCCTTCCGCCAGCGGCGGCGTCGCGCCGGTGAGCTCTGCCGCCTGGATAACTTTGAATTCCGCGCCACTGAACTCTGTCCCCGCTCCCGCCTCGGCCAGCAGACGCCGGATTGCTTTTGCGGTCGCCAGAATTGCCAATCGGGTTGCCATAGCCTCTAGTCTGCCAATCTCCCCCGGTTTGCCCCTGTATTTTCCGCCGCGGCGGCCGCGCGCATGTGGGCCAAATCGGCAGACCGCTGGTGCGAATATCCGTGACGCCGCGACTAGCGCGCGCCACTCGGCTTTACGGCAAAACTCATCGTTTCGTGCGCGCGATACGTTGAATTAGGCCTTCCAGCCGATTGGCAAACGCCCTAGCGCCTCACCAGCGGCAGATAAACCGTTTGGGTGATCGTCTGCACGCTGAGGAGCGCGCTGCTCGAATTATTCAGCGGGTTCAACTCGGCCGCGGTCGTGGTGATGGTGGCCGTGTTGGTGATGAGCCTTGGCAGAGCGCCCAACGGGCCATTCAGTTGTCCCGTGATCGTGATGATGCCTCCCTGACCCGGGGATAGGTCCGCGACCGCCCAGGTGTAGGAGATGCCGCCCGTGGCCGTTAGCAACGCGCCGCTGCTAATAAAGCTGAGGCCTGTCAGCGCGCTCGGCACAACGTCCGTGATCAAGACGCCGGTGGCCAGGCCGGGGCCGGTGTTGCTGAAAGCCAGCGTATACGTGATCGGTGCGTGGGGCGAGGCACTGCCAGGCACGACGGTTTTGAGAATGGACAGATCGACCGCCGTCGGGAGTGGGATTTCCCACAGGCCCCGCCCGTGCGTCGCAATCCGCAGGACGCGGTGACTATTTTGAATCGCCATGTCGAATACGGCCACGCGTGGCAGCCCTGTCCCGAACGGCGCCCAATTTTGGCCGCCGTCCGTCGAAGCGTATACGCCAACATCCGTGCCGGCGTACAGCCACTGCGAGTCGGCCGGATCAACGACAAAGGCATTCACCGGCACGTCCACGCTAAAGTTGGTGGCGGCCCAGCCTGCCGCCCCCGCGCTGAGATTAGTTGTCTTCCAGATATGCTGATTGAAGCCGTAACCGTCGAAGGTGACGTAGGCCGTGTTAGAGTGGTTGGGGTCAATGACGGCTCGCGCCACATAATCCGCCGGCATGCCGCCGGCCGTGACAGTGGTCAGGCTGAGGCTTCCCGTGGTGGTCGCGAACACCTGGCCGCTTTTCGTCCCGACAATCCGAACGTTATCACTTTGCGGGGAGATGCCAATCGCGCTCAGG
>JAYTFQ010000028.1:0-7684 GCA_043734225.1 Anaerolineales bacterium
ACGTAGCACGCCTCACGCCTGCACCTCCTCCGCCACCTTCCTCCACCCCGCCTCATTCTGCACGAACGGCCGGTACAGCGCCACCCGGTCCAGCAGCCCGGCGTAGCGTTCTCGCAGCGGCCCAGCCAGCTCGGCCAGGGGCGCGCTGACGGCGAATGTATCCAGCATCTCGTCGCTGATCAGCGCCGTCATCGCCGCCCATTCGCCGCGCGCCGCCAGCGCCGACAGGTGCTCGGCTGTGTCGGCCCAGCCATGCTGCGCCATCACCGGCCGGTAAGTCGGCGTGGAGGCATAGAACGAAATCTGCTGGCGCACCGTGTCCCGCTCGCCCGGCTCGGTGATCACGAAGACCGTGCCGGCCACTTGAATATCCGCCGGCGCGCGGCCGGCCTTGGCGGCCCCGGCGGCGATGGCCGGCCGCAGCACATCGCGCAGATAGGCCGCGCTGTGATACGGATGGACGTGAAAGCCGTCGCACACCTCGCCCGCCAGGTGCGCCAGGCCGGTATTCACCCCGGCAATGTAAATGGGCACTCGCGGCTGGGCGATAGGGCCGGGGTTGAAGAACGGCGTCATCAGCGTCAGCTTGAAATACTCGCCGCGAAAGTTCAGCCGCTCGCCCGTCTGCCAGCTGTGCCAGATGGCGCGCAGCGCCAGCACCAGCTCGCGCAATTTGCCCACCGGCGAGGCCGGCCATTCCAGCCCAAAGCGCCGCTCGATGTGGGCGCGCACCTGCGTGCCCAGGCCCAGCATAAAGCGCCCATCCGATTGGGCCGCCAGGTCCCAGGCCGCCTGCGCCAGGGTCATCGGGCTGCGGGCAAAGCCAATGGCCACGCCGGTGCCGAACTGCAGGTGGGTGCTGTGCTCGGCCACCAGCGGCAGCGGCAAGAACGGGTTATGCTGCGTCTCGCTGGTCCACACGGCGGCCAGGCCCGCCGCTTGCGCCGCCTGGGCCAGCCCCGGCACCTCGCTCAGTGAGTGAGGGTTAATCGCGGCATCCATTTGCATTTGGGCCTCGCTTATTTCACCAAGCTTTGCAGCAGCCACAGACCGGCCATGCCCGCGCCAACCGTCAACAGCACGTTGCGCGTGCGCCAGGCCACCACAATCGCCAGCACCCCGGCCATCAGCCGCAGGTTGCCCAGGCTCAGGTTCAGCGCCCCAGTCGGCTGCACCAGCTCGGGCAATATGATGGCCGACAGCACCGCCGGCGGCACAAAGCGCAGCCCGCGGCTCACCAGCGGCGGCACCTCGAAGCGCCCCAACAGCCCGATCAGCGACAGGCGCAGGCCATAGGTGATGAGGCCCATGCAGATGATGGTGATCCACAGAGTCACAGCGCCGCCCCTTTGTCCTGCGAAGCGGTCGTTCGTCTTCCGTCGCCTTTTATTTTCGCCGGCCACCACGCTTCCGCCACCATCCCCACCACAATTCCCACTGTGGCGGCCAGGAATAATCCCAGTTTGAACGGCAGTCCGCCGGCCAGCACCGCCGTCAGGCCCGCGCTCAGCGCCGCCAGCAGGGCCGGCCGGTCGCGCACGGCCGGCACCACCAGCCCAATAAACGTCAGCGCCAGCGTGAAATCCAGCGACCAGCTCGCCGGCACCTGCCCGCCCAGGAAGATGCCCACCGCCGAAGCAACTTGCCAGGTGGTCCACAAGGCCAGGCCGGCCCCCAGGAAGTACCAGTGTTTGTTCTCTAGCTCGGTCGGGCTCTCGTAATTCACGATCACGACCGCAAAAGCCTCGTCGGTTAGCAGATACGCCAGCACTGCCTTCCAGGCCGGCGGCAGCCGCCGCAGATACGGCGCCAGGGATGCGCTGTACAGCATGTGCCGTAGATTAACGATGAGGGTGGTCAGCACCACCACTGGCCCCGGCGCGCCCGCGCCGATCAGCCCGGCCCCAATGAATTGCGCCGAGCCGGCGAAGACCACCGACGACATGGCCATGGCCGGCGCTGGCGGCAGGCCGGCGCTGCTGGCCAGCACGCCGTAAATCAGGCCGAACGGCGCCGCGCCAAACAGAATCGGAATTTCGGCGCGCGCGCCGGCCAAAAATTCGCTTCGGGGCGATGACACCCGGCGATTATAAAGGAAAAGCCGGCCTGCTTCTTGGCTCTCGGTCAGTCCTGGTCCGACAGTCAGTTCAGCCACCGGCTGACACCTCTGGTATAGTTCAGGTATTAGGATCATCACCAACCGAAATCCTACCCCGGGTCGGTTACGGGCGGCTGGTGAGCGCTAAGCGCGCCGCCGCCTCAGTCAGGAGCCCTTCCATGTCCGACCAACTCATCGGCCAAACCATTGATCGCTACCAGGTTGTCGCCCAGTTGGGCGAGGGCCAATGGGGCGCGGTCTATCGCGCGTTCGACCCCAACCTCCAGCGCGACGTGGCGCTCACCCTCATCCGCCTGCCCGAAAACCAGCCCGATGTGGCCGACGCCATCACGCGCCAGGCGCGCCTGGCCGCCCAGCTCGACCACCCCGGCCTGGCCAAGGTGCACGACTTCGCCAGCAGCGGTCCCTGGCTGTACATCGTCACGGATTACCTGCCCGGCGGCAACCTGGCGCAGTTGCTCCAGGATCTGCGCACGCACAACCAATGGCTGCCGCTGGCCGAGGCCGTGGGCCTGACGCGCCAGTTGGCGCTCATCCTCAACGGCTTGCCGCCGCGCAGCCTGACGCCCACCGATGTGTTCCTCAAGCCCGATGTGGTGGAGGGGGTGCCGTTCCGCGCCGTGCTCACCGGCCTTGCCCTTCAGCCGGAAACGCCTGGCGCCGGCGGCTGGCCCGCCAACCCCAACGCGCCCGCGCCCGCTTACGCGTATTGGTCGCCGGAGCAGGCGCTCGGCCAGCCGCTGGATGCGCGCAGCGAGGTGTATGTGCTCGGCGCGCTGCTGTATGAGCTGGCGGTCAGTTGGCAGCCCTTCCCGGCCCAAAGCGCGGCCGAGGCCTCGCGCCTGCACATGCAGTCCGCGCCGCCCGCGCCGCCCGCGCCGCGCAGCCGCCGCGCCGATTTGCCGCCGGCCCTGGACGCGCTCATCCTCAAGGCGCTCGAAAAAGACCCTGCCAACCGCTATCCGGACCCGGCCGCCCTGGCGCAGGCGCTGTCCGAGATCCTGCCCTCCGCTCAGGCGGTGGATCAGGGCCTGGCCAACAGCGCCTGGATCGTCAGCCTGCTGGTTCCCTTTCAGCGCCTGCTAAGCGCCGCGGCTGCCACAGCCGCCGTCCCGGCTGCTGCTCAAGCCGCGGCTGCCTCCACCGTCGCGGCTGCAACTGCCGCTGCTGCTGCCCAGGCCGCGGCTGCTGTCCAGGCGGCGGCCACCCAGGCTGCTCCGGCGGCGAACGCTCTTCTGCAGCAGGCCGATGGCCGCGCCTTCTATCGCTTCAACGGCGTGGTGGTCGATGCCAATCTGGTGCAGACCAGCCCCGATGGCAGTCTGGGTGTGTACGCCGAGGTGCCGCAGTTCACCGTTACCCCCGGCGAGCCCACCAGCACTGGCCTGGTGGTGGTGAACCTTGGGCCGGACTTGGAGCACGTCAGCCTGAGCACCAGCGGGCTGCCGGGCGGCTGGCTGGCCGCGCCGCTGCCGCCTACCAGCATTCCCCTGGGGCCGGGCGAGTCGCGCCGGGTGACGGTCACCATTGCCCCGCCGCGCTCGCCGGCCAGCCGCGCCGGGCGTTACAGTCTGGTGGTGCGGGCCGCCAAACAGTCCCAGCCCGACCAGGCCGTGGAGGCCAAGCTGGCGCTGACGGTGGCCGCCTTCGCGCAATTCGAGAGCGAGATCAGCGCCGCCACCGTGGAGGCCGGCCAGCCGGCGCGCTTGCAGGTGCACAACCAGGGCAACACGCCCGAGTCCTACACGGTCACCTTTGACGATCCCAGCACCCGGGTGATGTTCGATCCACCGGATATGGTTTTCTCCGTGCCCGAGGGCCAGATGGCCGCGGCCGATTTCATCGTCCGCCGGCGCGGCACGCGCCTGGTGGGTGATGGCCGCACCTATCCCTTTGGCCTGCGCGTGACGTCCTCTTCCGGGTTGGCGCAAGTGCTCACCTCGGAAGTCAACACCCACGCGCTGCTCCCGGCTTGGCTGCTGCTGGTGGGCATCTTCGGCTGCTGCCTGATCCTGGGGGCCACGGTCCTGGTGTTGGGCGGCAAGCAGCGCGACGCGGACAGCACGGCCACGGCCCTCGCCCAGGGAACCGGCAACGCCATCGCGCAGGCGACCATCCGCGCGCAGGGCACGCGGTTGGCCCTGTTGGGCACCAACACTCCCACCTCCACCGGCACATCTACCCTGCCTGCGGTCACCACCACTGGCACCTATGTGCCCCCGACCGCCACGCCGACCCCGCTGCCGGCGACGCCCAGCAACACCCCGCCCGCCGCCTCGGGCACGGCGCCCGCGCCCACGGATACGGTCACTGCCGCGCCCACCGCCACGTCAACCAGCACCTCAACCGCCGTGCCGCCCAGCCCAACCTTGACGCTCGCGCCGCCAACCGCCACGCTCACCCTCGCGCCGCCAGCCACGGCCACCACGGCGCCGGCGGCTGGCGGACGTGTAGTTTTCGCGGCCCCGGCGGCCGGCCAGCCGAACCTGTTCAGCATCAATGGCGATGGCTCGGGCACAGTCCCGCTGACCACCGGCGGCGCCAACCAGAACCCGGCCTGGTCAAACGCCGCTCAGCGCCTGGCGTTCGAGTCCACACGTGACGGCAACAGCGAAATCTATTCTATGAAGGCGGATGGGAGCGATCAGATTCGTCTGACGAACAACGCCGCCGCCGACACAGCGCCCGTCTGGTCAAGCGATGGCGCGCACATTGCCTTTGTATCGGACCGCGACGGCAACCCGGAAATTTACGTAATGAACCCCGACGGCTCGGCCCAGACCCGCCTGACCAACAACCCCGCTGCCGACACTCAGCCGGCCTGGGCGCCCGATAACGCCCACCTGGCCTTCATCTCCGCGCGTGACGGCAACCCGGAGCTGTATATCATGGACGCTAATGGCGCCAACCCCACCCGGCTGACCACCGATCCCGACCCGGAAGATGCCCCCAGTTGGGCGCCCAACGGCGCCTGGCTGGCGTATGTGCGCGGCACGGGCGCGGCGGCCGAGATTTATCTGACCACCGCCCAGGGGGCCGGGCAGCTCCAGTTGACCAACAACGCCTTCCCGGACACCCAGCCCAAATGGGCGCCCAATGCCAGCCGGCTGGCATTTGTGTCCGAGCGCGATGGCAACTCCGAGATTTACACCATGCTGGCCGATGGCTCGGCGCAGACCCGCCTCACCAACAGCGCCGGCCGCGACGACCATCCCATCTGGTCCCCGCTGGGTGATCGCCTGGCGTTTGCCTCCGACCGCGACGGCCTGGCCCAGGTTTACCTGATGAACCCGGACGGCTCGGCCCAAACCCGCCTGACCAACGACGGCAACCCGGATTTGCCCGCCATCTGGCTGCCGTAAACACCTCTCGGAATTGGAAATTGAAAAAACACGCCGCCGTAGGGCGGCGTGTTTTTTCAAACATTCTCATCGATCTTCGCTGGCGCGCCTGAGCAATGACCCGGTTTGCAGCCATCCGTGGAGCCGGTATAATTAATTCGACCGGGTTGCCCTCAGCCCGGCCATCGGCCCCCAGTAAGGAGTGGTGAGCGGTAATGGCAAATCTTCCCGGTTATGCTTATTTTGAAGGCAAGATTGTCCCGTATTCCGAGGCCAAGGTGGGCGTGATGACCCACGGTCTGAACTATGGGACGGGCTGTTTTGGCGGTATTCGCGGTTACTGGAACGGCGATGAGCAGCAGATGTTCGTCTTCCGCCCCTACGACCATTTCCGGCGCTTTCTGCAATCGGCCAAGCTGCTGCTGATGGACCTGGGGCACACCGAGGAAGAGCTGGTCAACATCACCCTCGAGCTGCTGCGCACCGAAGGCCACCACACGGATGTGTACATCCGGCCGTTGGCCTATAAGGCGGATGAGATCATCGGCGTTCGGCTCCACAACCTCCGAGATGCCATGACCATCTTCGCCGTCCCCTATGGCCAATACGTCGACAACGAGGAAGGCCTGCGCGTGACCATCTCATCCTGGCGCCGGGTGAACGACAACAGCATCCCGGCCCGCGGCAAGATCACCGGCGCCTACATCAACTCCGCCTTTATGAAGTCCGACGCGATGCTGGCCGGTTATGACGAGGCCATCGCCCTCAACCGCGAAGGCCATGTCTCCGAGGGCTCAGCCGAAAACGTCTTTATGCTGCGCGACGGCGTGGTCATCACCCCGCCCATCACCGACGACATCCTGGAAGGCATCACCCGCCGCACGCTCATCACCCTGATCCGCGACGAGCTGGGCATGGAGTGCGTCGAGCGCTCCATCGACCGCAGCGAACTGACCGTGGCCGACGAGATGTGGCTGTGCGGCACCGGCGTGCAGTTGGCCGCCGTCACGCACGTCGATCAGCGCCCGGTGGGCACCGGCAAAATGGGACCGCTGGTCAGCGACCTGCGCGAGCTGTTCTTCGACGTCGTCCGCGGCCGCGTGGCCAAGTATCGCCACTGGACCACGCCGGTGTATGTGAAAGAGGCCTCGGCGGCGGACTAATCGTATGGGGGTGTGGGAGTGCGGGCGTATGGGCGAAAGAACTCGCTCCCACACTCCCACACTCCCACACTCCCAAACCCCCACACATGGTCTACCACCCCCCTCGCCGCACCGGTCTCCTCCTCGGCCTCGCCATCGTCATGGTGCTGCTGGCCCTCGATGTGGGCTTTGTGTTCGTGCTGGCCGGCAATCCGCTGTCGCTGCCCGGCTTTTTGAGCCTGGTGCTGCTGCTGGTCAGCCTGCCGGTGGCCGCCGTGGTGGGTTATCGCACTTACGCGCTGCTGCGCTCGCGCTACGTGCTCAGCCGCAACGCCATCGTGGTCGAGTGGGGCAGCCGCCGCATCGTGCTGCCCATGAGCCTGCTGGACGAGGTGCGCGCCGGGGCCGATGTGCCCGGCGAGCTGCGGCCGCGCGGCCTCACCTGGCCGGGCAGCGTCTTCGGCACCGGCAAGGTTGACGGGCTGGGCGAGGTCGAGTTTTTGGCCGCGGTGGACAAACCCGGCCTGGTGCTGCTGCGCCACGCCGAAGCCTGGCTGGCCATCTCGCCGGCCGACCCGGCTGCCTTTCTGGCCGCCGTGACCGCCGCCCGCGCCGAAGGCCCGCAGGAAGAAGTCGAGCCCGAGTCGGTCATCCCGGCCATCCAGCGCTCGGTGGTGCTGCACGACCGGCTGGCGCTGATCCTGGCCGGCGCCGGCGCCGCCGGCGCGCTGCTGCTGCTGGGGTATCTGGTGCTCATCTCGCCGCAGTTGCCGGCGCAAATCGCGCTGCACTTTGACGCCAGCGGCCTGCCCGACCGCTTCGGCCCGCCGGCCGGGCTGCTGCTCATGCCGGCCATTGCCGGCCTCACCTGGCTGGCCAACACCCTGGGCGGGCTGTGGCTGCACCGCAACACCCGCGAGCGCGCCGCCGCCTATCTGCTGCTCTCGGCCACCCTGTTTGTGCAGGCCCTGGTGTGGGTGGCCACCCTCAGTTTGCTCACCGCCGGCAACGCGGCTTAAGTCTCTCACTGAGAGTTATCGGAAAAAATCGTGCCGGCGTAGTGGCGTTCAATTGAACGCCAC
>JAYTFQ010000029.1:0-11112 GCA_043734225.1 Anaerolineales bacterium
GCAGCAGCGAGTACGCCTCTGGCATCATCCACAGCCTGGAGACCGGCCAACCGCGGGTGATCTATGGCAACGTGCCCAACCACGGGCTGATTGACAACCTGCCGGCCGGGTGCTGCGTGGAGGTGCCGGTGCTGGTGGACCGGGCGGGGCTGCAGCCGACGCACATTGGCGCGCTGCCGCCGCAGCTGGCGGCGCTGATGCAGACTAACATCAACGTGCAGGCGCTGACCGTGGAAGCGGTGCTGACGGGCAAACGCGAGCACATCTATCACGCCGCCATGCTCGACCCGCACACCGCGGCCGAGCTCGATCTCGATCACATCTGGCAGTTAGTAGATGAGCTCATCGAGGCGCATGGCGACTGGCTACCGGAATTTTCCAGCCAGGGCAAAAGCCACGCCGTGCCAGCCCACCAATGACCCAATCGGCGGCCGCATCAGCCCCCGGCCCGCAAAAATCGGGGCTGCTGGCTGGCCTGCCCAACCCATGGCCGGATGACGACCTGAGCCGCCGCATACGGCGCCAGCACCTGGCGAGGGCCGAAACGCTAGTGGTGGTCGACGATGACCCCACCGGCTGCCAGACTGTGGCCGATGTGCCGCTGCTGTTCGATGGGAGCATCCCCTCGCTGAGCGCCGAACTGGCCGCGCACCCAGCAGTCTTGTATATCATGACCAATTCGCGTGCCAGGCCAGAGGCGGAAGCGCGGCGCCTGAACCAGGATCTGGCCGCCAACCTGCGCGTGGCAGCGGCCGACACTGGCCGCGCGATCTCGGTGATCAGCCGCAGTGATTCCACCCTGCGCGGCCACTTCCCGGCCGAAACAGACGGGCTGGCGGCTGGTCTGGGTCCGTTCCGCGGCATCCTGCTGGCACCCTACTTTCGAGATGGCGGCCGTCTGACCGTCGGCGATGTGCATTACGTGCAGCGGGGCGAGGCCCTGGTGCCGGCCGCTGACACTGAATTTGCGCGCGACCCCGTGTTCGGCTACAGCAGCTCAAATTTGCGCACCTGGGCCGCCCACAAATCGGGCGGCCAGTGGGCGGCGGGGGACATCCTATCCGTGTCCTTAGACGATATCCGGCTGGGCGGGCCAGACCGGGTGGCACAGCAATTAGCACGTTGCTCGGGCGGCGTTCCAGTGGTGATCAATGCCGCCTGTGACCGCGATCTGGAGGTGGTGGCGTGGGCGCTGCTGCAGATGGAAACCGGGCCGCAGACGTTGCTGCCGCGCACGGCCGCGTCTTTCGTCAAGGTCCGCGCCGGCTTGCCCGACCGGCCGTTGTTGACACCGGAAGACCTGGGCCTGGACCGAACCGGGCAGGCGCGTGGCGGACTGGTGGTCGTCGGCTCCTACGTGCCCCAGACCTCAGCCCAACTGGATCACTTGCTGGCGCTGCCGCACGTGCGCGGCTGTGAGCTGAATGTGCCCCGGCTGCTGGCGCGCGCGGGCAGTGAACCAGGCGTGCGCGAATTGGCGTCTGAGTTGGCGCAGGCAACGGCTAAGGCCCTGTTGGCCGGCCAAACCGCCGTGCTCTTCACCTCGCGCTCATTTGCGGCCGGGGACGGCCCGGACGGCCCGCTCGCGGCCGGGCGGCTGATCAGCCAGGCCTGGTGCCAGGTGCTGCGCGCCCTGCCCGTCCGGCCCGGCTACCTGATCGCCAAGGGCGGCATCACTGCGCACGAACTGGCGCAGCAGGGCCTGGGCTGCCAGCGAGCAACCGTGCTGGGCCAAATTGCCGCGGGTGTGCCGGTCTGGCGGCTGGACCGGGCACAGACCTTTGACAATATCCCGTATGTCGTCTTCCCGGGCAACGTTGGCCAGCCGGGGACGCTGGCGGAGATTGTGGAACGGCTGAGGGGTTAGGGCTGGGGCCGGCCGAAGATTTCGTCGATCAAGTGCAAATCGTCGGCGGTCAGCGGCGGCGCGCCGTCCGAAGCGCGTACGTTTTCATCCACCTGCTGCGGCCGTTTGGCGCCTGGGATGGACAGCGTGACCGCCGGGTGCGCCAGCACAAATTCCAGGGCCAATTGCGCCACGGTCCGGCCGCTGCCGGCCAGCAGTGGGCGGATCTTTTCCACTTTGGCCAGATCGCTGACAAATTTCTCGTAGCGCTCAGGCTGTCTCCAAACGCGCCGGACGTCCTGATCGGTAAAGGTGGTCTCGGGCGTCATCTTGCCGGTGAGCTTGCCCATGCCCAGGCTGGCGCGGGTCAGCACGCCAATGTCATGCACCTGGCAGTAGGGCAGCGCGTTAAGCTCGGGCCCGCGGTAAATCATCGAGTAACCTAACTGCAGCGTGTCCATGCCGCCCGCGGCCTCATTGAAGTGCACGGCGTGCTGGTAATTATCGGTGGACAGGCCAAAGAAGCGGATCTTGCCCTGGCGCCGCAGGTCATGGAAGGCCTCGACGAAAACCTCGACGTTCTCATTCCAGCCCACGTGGCATTGATACAGGTCGATGGCTTCCACGCCCAGGCGCTTCAGGCTGGCGTCGCACGCCTCAAACACCATTTCTTTGTTGACGTAGCCGTTGGGCGGCGCGGCCGAGTACCACAGCCCGACCTTCGTGGCGATCACCACCCGGTCGCGCGGCGCGCCTTTTAACCACTGGCCCAGCACCTCTTCCGAGTGGCCACGCCCGTATAGATCGGAAGTATCGAACAGGTTGACGCCCAGCTCGAAGGCGCGGCTAATAGCAGCCAGCGAGTCGCGGTCATCGACCGGTCCCCAATCATCGCCCCCGGCGGCCCACAAACCCAGCCCGATTTCCGAGACCTGCAGGTTGGTCTTACCCAGGCGGCGGTATTTCATGTGGCGTCTACTTGCCGAAGCCCGACATGAGGCCGCTGATCATGTTGCGCTGCACAATGGCGAACAGAATGATGGCCGGGATCGCAACCATTACGCTAAAAGCCATGGTTGGCCCCCAGTCAGTGCGCTGAAAGCTCATAAAATTGACGATGCGGACCGGCAGCAACTGCAGCTCATTCGTCTGGATAATGGTAAGGGCCAATTGAAACTCATTCCAGGCATCCACGAACTGAATCACGCCCACTGCCGCCACACCCGGCAATGCCAACGGCAAGATGATATGTCGCAGAGCGCCCAGCCGGCTGGCGCCATCAATCATGGCCTGCTCCTCTATTTCAACCGGGATCGCATCAAAATAGCCTTTCAGCCACCACACCGCCAGCGGGATGCCCGCCGCTGCGTAGGTGATCACCAGGCCCAGGTGCTGGTTGATCAGGTGCAGCCTGGCCAGCATGACGAACATGCCAATCAGCAGCAGTGTGCGCGGGATCATGTAGTACAGCAGCAGGTACAGCCCAAAGAGCGCCTTGCCGCGGAATTCGAAACGCGAAAGGGCATAGCCGGCGCTGGCCGTGATCATCAGGTTGAGCAGCGTGGCCATGGTGGCCACCGACAGGCTGTTGAACGCCGAGCGAAAAACCAGCGCATGCGGATTATTCAGCACGTTCAGGTAATGTTCCCAGGTGAACTGGATCGGCCAGAATTGGATCTGTTGGCTATGAATGAACTGCGTCGTTTCAAAAGACGTCTTGAGCATCCACAGCACTGGGATCATGGTCACGGCCGAGATCAGCAGGCAGGCGGCGTAAATGGCGGCCAGGCGCGTCGCCTTGCCCAGGGGCAGGCCTGGACTTTTGACCAGCCGCTCGGCCGTCCGCGGCCGCTCGCTGACGCTGCCATTCCGGGTCAACTCGTTAGAGATACTCACACTTAGCCTCGCTCACGCCTGCCTAAATCGCGCGCATCTCGCGGCGCGCGTTCCACACAATCACGGCGCCAATACCGATCATCGACATGACTGAAATCGCCGCACCCAGGGCCAGGTGGCTCCAACGGAAGGCCTCGACCCAGCCCAGAATGGGCAGGGTACTGGAGTTGTAGCCATACTGGCCGCCCGTGGTGCCCACAATCAACAGGACGTCGAAGCTATTCCACCACCACAGGATGTGCAGCATGATGGCGATGCCGATGATCGTGCGCAGCTGCGGCAGGGTGACGTTAAACAGGCGGGCGCCTGCTCCGGCCCCGTCCACTTTGGCGGCATCGTACAGCTCTTCAGGAATGCCCTGCATGCCTGAGAGCAGCATCAGCGCCATGAACGGGAAACCCAACCAGATGCCGACGACGATCAATGGCCACACTGTGGAGGTGGTCTGCCCCACCCAAATGATGGGCGCTTTGAGCATCCCCCACTCAACCAGGTAGTGGTTAATAATTCCAAAATAGGGGTCATACATCCACTGCCAGGTCAGAGCCATAATCACGGTGGGGACGGCAATGGGCAGCATGGTCAGCGTGCGGAAGAGGGTGCGTCCGGGGAACTTTTCGTTCAGCACCAGGGCCGCTCCCAGACCAACGATGAACTGCCCGCCCACCACCGTCACTGTCCAGATGATGCTATGGGCGAAGGCCTCCTTAAACAGCTTAGCGGCGCCCACATCGCCCGCAAAGAGTTGCAGATAGTTCTTAAGGCCGACAAGGTGGGCCAACTCGCCAACATAGTCAATACTGGTGAACGAATACCAGATGCCAGTCAGAAACGGATAGATTGAGAACAGCAGCAGCGCCACTACCGCCGGCAAAATAAAGACATAGGGCACCAGCGCTCTGCGGGCGCGGCGATCGGGCAAGCTAACTCGCATATGTGCTCACTCTCCGAGCACATTGGCTGCCTGCCCGTGGGCAGGCAGCCAATGCTCGTATGTCAACGTCTCCGCTACTGGTTCAATATAGCCGCGCCCTGTTCTTCGATGATCTTCTCGGCTTCATCAAAGGTCTTTTTGCCGGCTGCCACATCCACCAGGGTCGGCTCCACCACGGTCTGAGCGAACTCGGGGATATGCGAGTTGAACGGGACCACAAAAGGCTGGGCGCGCTTCAGATAGGCGCGGAGCGTATCGTAGTTCTTATCGCTCGCGAACGGTTCCTGGTCCAGCGCCTTCAGGTTGCCGGGCAGCATGCCGTTGCCGTGAGCATACGTGCCCGCGTTGTCGACGCGCATCACAAAGAACATGAACTCGGCCGCTTCGGCCGGCGTGGCGCAGCTCTTGGGTATGACCATGCCCTCACCGCCAGCCGCGTACAAGACCTTGTCGGTGGGCCCGGCCGGAATGGGCATGACACTCGGCTTGAAGTTGGGGAACTGGATTTTTAGTTGCGGGAGATCAAAGGTCTCGCGCAAAATGATCGCGGACTTGCCGCTGCCAAAGATCTGCAGCAGCGCGTCGCCGCCCATGCCGATGGCCTCCGGCGGGGTGATGCCCAATTGTACCGGGCCCAGGTAAGTCTTATACACTTCCTTGGCGCTGTCATCCAGGAACCAGCCCCACTTCCCGTTTTCCTGCCGGACCACGGGCTTGCCCTGCCGGTCCTGGGCCACAACCAGGCCGTGCTCCCAGACCTTTTCCGCTTCCAGGCGCGCGGTGTAACCCCACTGGGCGATGTTGGTCTTGTCGAAGCCGTCTTCGCCCAGGTGCTTGCCTTTGGCGTCGAGGGTCAGCAGCTTGGCATTGTCGTACAACTGCTGCCAGGTCCACGGCTTATCGGGAGTAGCAGGCGTAATACCCACCTTGCTCAAAGCATCCGGGTTGTACATCAGGACCAGGATCGGCTCGGCCAGCACCGTAGCGTTGGCCACGATGGCGCCATCCTTGGGATAGGTGCGCGCCTGCCATTG
This sequence comes from Anaerolineales bacterium, assembly GCA_043734225.1. Taxonomy (GTDB): domain Bacteria; phylum Chloroflexota; class Anaerolineae; order Anaerolineales; family UBA6663; genus JAYTFQ01. The sequence continues at coordinate 5,711 of JAYTFQ010000029.1, forward strand.
GACGTCGTCGGCCAGCGCCTTGCGCTCGGGGGTCAAATATTGCTTGATGTCTTGAATATAGCCCTTCCCGTACCAGTCCAGCGCGCTGGGCGCATCCGTTTCCATGACGCAGGCAATATTGCCGCCGGCGGCGGCGCCGCTTTGGATGTAGGTGGCCTGGTCGTCCCAGTTGCCCTGGATATATTCGACGTGGATGCGGCCCTTAAATTCCTGGTTGAACTTATCGACGACGGCGTTGCGCGCGCCAATGCTTTCCGGGAACCAGCCGTTGCTCCAATATTGGACGTTCACAACCTTTTGACTGGTGGCTGGCGCCGTGGTCGCCTGGGGCACGGCAGTGGGGGCGATGGTGGGCGCGGCTGGAGCAGCACAAGCTGCCAAAATGACCAGCGCGGTCAATAGGGTCAGGCTCTTGGATAGTAATAGTCTCTTATTGCGGGCCATTTGGCGTTCTCCTTGTGTTTGTCAGGCAAGGCAGGCCGTGGCGGCCTGCTCCCATGGCGAGCGTCGATGGAGGCATAAGGTTATCGTGGATCAAGCACATCTCCCTTCCTCGTCGTGCGGCAGCTCGGGTGGATCGGATTTCAGTAACGGCACAGCAATGCGGGAGGAGCGCCGTGATATGCCACGTGGTCAAGGCGTAGGCTTTTCGGCCCGGGAAGATTCCAATAGGCCGATCTGTAAAATATCGCTGTTAAACCGGTTATATAACCGGTTAAATACACTATACTCTATGGTGTTATGGCGAGTCAATAGCCGATCACCCACAGGGGTGAGGCCCCGCCAGGGCCTATAAGCTAGTGCGATTAATGACCCGTCAGCTCAACCTGCACCGTCTGTGTGCCGGCCCGGTCCAGGAACAGCGCGCGGTTGCCCTGGGTGCCCTGGTGCGGTTGGGGCTCGCCGGCGGCCAGGCCGTGCGCCGGCAGCGCCTGGGTGGCCTGGGCCACATCGTCCACGCCAAAGCACAAATGGTGCAGGCCGGGGCCATGTTCCGCCAGCCAGGCAGCCAGGGGATGACTGCTGGTGAGCGGCTCAACCAGTTGTAGCTGGGTGTTGCCCAGGTCCAGGTGCGTCAGCCGGATGGTACCGTTGTTGATGATTTCGCTAAACAGCACCGGCAGTCCAAACTTGTCGCGCCAGATCAGCAGCGCGGCTTCGGTATCGGGAACGACAATTGCCAGATGGTCCAGCCGATTAAACATGATTGCCTCCAGGCACTAAGTGGCTGGGCCGGGGACGCGGCCATTGGCGTCCTCCGGAAAATAACGGTCGCGCAGGCCATACAGATAGTCAGCCGAGGCCTGCATTTCGGCCAGGCCGTTCAGACCGTCTTCAATAGACACCCAGCCCTTAAAGCCACTGGCCGATAGAATTTGGAAAATTCGCTCATAGTCGTTCAGGCCGCGGCCAATGATGCCGTGCATGAGGTAGGGGGCGTACCCCATGCTGGCGCGCGCCTGCTCGATCTGCGCCGGCGTAACGCCCTCTTTGAAATACCGGTCGCTGGCATGCATACTGACGACCCGCTCACACACCGCGGCCAGCAGCTCAAGCGGCTCTTCGCCGGCGACGATCGCGTTGGATGGGTCGTACTGGACCCCAAAATACTCGCGCTCACCAATCGCGTTGACGATTTGCAGAAACACCTCGCGCCTCAGTGCGAATTCGACAAAATTCCACTGGCTGTCTTTATAATGGTTTTCCAGGGCCAGCACCACGCCGGCCGAGCGGGCCACCGGGATCAACTGCTGGATGGCGTCCACCACCCATTCGATGCCTTGCTCTCGGCTGACCTCCGGCCGCTGTTGCCCAGACAAAATGCGGCAGACCGTGCCGGGGCCGCCCAGTATCTGGGCCACTTCGATCATTTTGGCCTCATACGCCAGGGCTTTCTTGCGCTCGTCGGGGTCGGGGTGCGTGAAGTCGGGGGAACAAATAAACATGGGCACCACGAACCCGGCCTCCTGCACCGCCTGGCGCACCTGCCGCAGATAATCCGGGTCGAGGCGCGTCAGGAACCGGTCATACAATTCGAGGCCGTCGACCTTCAGCTCCGCGCCCGCCATGGCAATCCAGTCAAAGACCGACAGGGTGTGGTGCAGGCCGATGTCATATTCAAAGCATTTTGGAAAAGCCGCAATTTTGACGGTCATGAGTGCCCCTTTAGCATAAGTGTGTCATCCAGCACAATCTGCATATTACGCCCACCCCTATCCTGAAAGTGAGGTTGCCATGACAAGCGAAACACGGGTCAGCGCCCTGCCCATCGGAGAGTTAGATACCGACCAGGTGCGCGCCGAGCTCGATGCCATCCTGGGCGCCTTCACTGGCCTGGGCATTCAGCCGCGGTTGGCGCAGCCGGTGTCCAATGAGACGGAAGCCCGCCGCACCGTTGAAGGCCTGTCTGGCCAGCCGCCAGACCTGCTCCTGCTCATCCCGCTACGCGGGCTGAGCGCACAGGCCATGGAGGCCGCCGGCCGGGCCAGCCCGGCGCCGTGCCTGATCTGGCCGGTATCGGGCCGGTTTGCGCTGCCCAGCAGCGCGCTGGCGGCCGGCGCCCTGCATGACGCGGGCGTGCCCGTTGAGATGGTGTTTGCCCCACCCAGCCACCCGCGGGCCATCGCCCAGGCCGGCAGCGTGGTTCGTGCTGCCACGGCCTATTCGCGCCTTCGCCAGAGCCGCATCGGCCTTGTAGGCGGCCTATTCCCCAACCTGGTATCGTGCCGCTATGACCCGCAGACGGTCAGTGCCCGATTGGGGCCAACCCTGGTCCCCATTGCGTATGACGAACTGCGCGCCGGCATGCGGACGGCGGTCGAGCCAGAGGCCACCAGCCGCGCCATCTCCGCCGCATACAGCGTGGCAGCCACGGACGTGAGCGCCCTGGCGGCCGGCGCCCGGCTACACCTGGCGCTGAAACAGGCCGCGCATGATCAGCAGTTGGATGCTGTGGCCACGGAATGTTGGACCGGGCTGCCGCGCGAGTTGGGTCTGAACCCATGCCTGGGTTTTGTAGAGGATGCCTACACCCTGGCCTGCGAGGGCGATGTGCTCCTGGCGACCGCGCTGCTGATGGTACGGCATCTAACCGGTGTGCGAGCCTACGTGGGCGATCTCTACGACCTTGACCTGGATGGGTGCCTGACTCTGGTTCATTGCGGCGGCCCGGCCTCCCTGGCGGCCAGTAAGCAGTCGGTGGTGCTGGGCAAATCCGAACTGGCCCAACAGCGCGGATTTGAAACCATCGCCTGCCGTCCGCCGCTGCCGGCCGGCCGGGTGACGCTTTTCAGGCTTTATGGGCCAGATTGTGATCAGATGCACGTTGCCTTGGGCGAACTGACCGGCAGTAACCAGTCGCCCAACTTGGGCGCGCACATCCAGTTGGCCGGCGACCGCTGGAACTTTCTGAGCCAGAGTTTTGGTAACCACTACGTTGTGGCGCCCGGCGATATTCGACCCGAGTTGACCCTCCTGTCCAAATGGCTTTCCATCCACCTGCACGAGACGTGAACTCACAGATTCATGCTGCGGATTTGTTCCTGGGTGACCAACACCAAAGGCCGCAGGGTAAAGCCGCCATCCAGCACAATGTTTGCGCCGGTGGCAAACGTGGCCTTGTCGGAAGCAAGATAGGCAAAAGCGGCGCCCACATCTTCTGGCCGCCCCAGCCGGCCCAGGGGAATATTGTTCATGAAGCCTTGGCCCGTCTCCGGGTCAGAGGCAGCCTTGGGCAAAATGCCATTGGCCCAGTTGGGCGAGTCGATCAGCCCGGGGGAAACCGTATTCACGCGGATCCCATACGGGGCCAGCTCGATGGCCGCCGTCTCGGCCAGTACCTGCACGCCGGTCTTGCTCACTCGGTAGGCGGCTTCGCGGTAAGCGGGGTTGAATTGGATGGTCGATGAGGTGAACAACATCACCCCCTGCCGGCGCTCCACCATGTGCCGGGCCACCTCGCGCGCGCACAGCATGGCCCCCGTCAGGTTGACCCCCAGGATGCGGTTCCAGCTTTCGAGCGTGATCTTGGTGATGGGCTGCCACTCGATGATGCCGGCGTTGCTGATGAAGATGTCGATCTGGCCCAGTTGGACGATGGCGTTGTGAACCCACGCCACCACGTGTGCTTCCTGGGAAACATCCACCTGGGTGGCCGTGGCCGTGCCGCCCAGATCACGCGCCGTTTGCTGCGTCGAGCCGGGTCCGGGGTCGAGCGTGATATCACCATAGGTGACCGTCACGCCCTCACGCACCAGGGATAGACAAATCTCGCGGCCAATCCCGCGTTCGCCACCCGTCACCAACGCAGTTTTCCCTCGCAGCCCAAGCTCCATAGTCACAATCTCCTAGACCAGCGGCAGCAGCATCTTCCGCAGGTAGTCGCCGTTCTGGCTGGTAGCCGTGTCCGGGTCCGCCTCGGCCTCGGCCGATTCTTCTTCAATCATGATCCAGCCGTCATAGCCGGTGTCACGCAGCCGGGTCACAATGCGTGGAAAGTCGATAACGCCCGCGCCCATGGCCGTCCAATCGCCAGCGGCGGTCATGTCTTTGAAGTGAACGTGCCGAATGAGGGGCCGGAAGGTCTCGAACAGTTCCATGACATCGATGCCGCCCTTGGCCACGTGCCCGGTATCCGGCGCAAAACTAATGACGCGGCTGTTCAGGCCATCGAGCAGGATCCGGTAATCCTCCAACGTCCGAAAGACAGACCCGGGCGGCGAGTTGGGATGATAAGAACAGGCGATGCCCCGGTCAGCGGCGCGCGTGGCGACGGCGTTGATGCAGGCAATGGCATTTTGCTGCCGCTGGCGCAGGTTGGACCGATCCTGGCCGGGCATTTGTACCAGGATCAGGCAGGTGCCAGGGAATACGCTCAGATAATTGAAGGCGCGTTCGGCCTCGGCGCGCTCCTGCTCGGTTTCCACTGGCCCGGCCCAGTCGGGCACCAGAGTGAGCGCGCCCAGCGCAAGACCCTGCTGATCCAGCACCGCCTTCAGCCGGGCGGGATCGTCATAGTAGGCGCCCAACATACCGGTTTCCGGTTCGATGCCGGCAAACCCGGCCGCGGCAATCACCTGTGTCAGGTGCGGCAGTTGGCCAACATAGCGCTGACCCGACATTTGCCAGGTGTAGAACTGGCAGCCAAACTGGATGGCGCTCATACCAGGGCCCCCTGCATCAAACGCCTCACGAACGGGACCGCCGCCTTACCGGCGATGGGCATGAGCGGGTTGAAGCAGAAATCGACACACCACCGGGGTAGATGGCCAACCACGGGCTGTAGGGCGGACAAGACCTCCATAAAATCGATTCGGCCCTCGCCAAACGCGGTGTGATTGCTGGTCTCATTGTTGTGCAGCGAGCCATCGGAATCGGTGAGATGGAAATGGCCTACGCGCGCG
>JAYTFQ010000030.1:0-13319 GCA_043734225.1 Anaerolineales bacterium
GTTTTTTGAGGAGCTGTGGGTGGTGAGGGACGGGAAGTGAAGTTTATATGCCGGTCAAATGGGATACGGTGGCCCGACACCCCAAGGGGGCGGGCCACCGTATCCCATTTGACCCCAACATCCTTGAATTCCACGTTCACCTTCAATATCAGCGCGAATGAGTTCGAATATGACTGAAAACCCAAACACTCCCGCACAGTCCCACACTCTAGCCGAAGCCAAGGAATTGGATCAGCACGACCCGCTTGCCTCGTACCGCTCCGAGTTCGCCATCGACGACCCATCACTCATCTACCTGGACGGCAACTCGCTCGGCCGGCTGCCGCTGCGCACACGGGCGCGGGTGAGCCAGGTGGTGGAGCACGAATGGGGCAGCCGGCTGATCCGCGGCTGGGGCGAGGGCTGGTTCAGCGCGCCGCAGCGCATCGGCGCCAAGATCGCCCAGCTCATTGGCGCGCAGCCAGACGAGGTCATCGTGGCCGACTCGACCTCGGTCAACTTCTTCAAGCTGGTCATGGCTGCCCTGGGCGCGCGGCCGGATCGGCCGGCGGTGGTGACCGATGACCTGAACTTCCCCTCCGACCTGTATCTGCTGCAAGGCGCGCTGCAGCTGGCGGGCGTCGGGCGGCGGCTGGTGCGCGTGCCGTCGCCCGACGGCATCCACGTGCCCATGCAGTCGCTGGCCGAGGCGCTTACGCCCGCCACGGCCCTGTTGACGCTGACCCACACCACCTTCAAGAGCGGCTATGTTTATGACATGCCGGCCGTGACTGAGCTGGCTCACCAGGCCGGGGCGCTGATGCTGTGGGACCTGAGCCACTCGGTGGGCGCCATGCCGCTGGACCTGAACGCCGCCGGCGTTGACCTGGCGGTGGGCTGCACCTACAAGTATCTCAACGGCGGCCCGGGCGCGCCGGCGTTTCTGTTCGTGCGCCGCGAGCTGCAAGCCGAGCTGCTCAACCCCATGTGGGGCTGGTTTGGCCAGCAGGGCCAGTTTGATTTCGGCCTCGACTACCGGCCCGGCCCCGGCCTGCAGCGCTTCCTGGTGGGCACCCCGCCCATGCTCTCCACCGCCGCCATCGAGCCAGCCGTGGAACTGGTGCTGGAAGCCGGCCTGGACCGGCTGCGCGCCAAATCGGTGCAGCAGACCGAGTACCTGATTGCGCTGTGGGAAGAGCTGCTGGCCCCGCTGGGCGTGGCGCTCAACTCGCCGCGCGACTCAGCCCGCCGTGGCTCGCACGTCTCCCTGGGCCACCCCGAGGGCCTGCGCATCGATCGGGCCCTGATCGAGGACATGGCCGTCATCCCGGATTTTCGCTACCCAGACAACATCCGCCTGGGCATCGCGCCGCTGTACACCTCCTATGTCGATATCTATGAAGGCCTCACCCGCCTGCGCCGCGTGCTAGTGGAGCGGTTGTATGAGAAGTACCCGGTGGAACGGCCGGAGGTGACCTAAAGCGGGCTGGTTCAACCGGTATGGGCGTATAGGGGGGTGGGCGTATGGGAGAAAATCCCCCACACACCCATACGCCCATACCCCCAAACTTCCTTTGACAATTCCCCCTTTTCCGCTAACATAAACCTCGTGTTCAATCGAAAAATAGGCTTGATTTTGGCTTTGAGCCTGGTGTTAGCGGGGTGCAGCAAGCTGGGCGGCGGGTCTGCCACGGCGACTTTGCCGCCGCTGCCGACCCTGGCGCCTAGCGCCACGCCTGGGCCGGCGGATACCGCCACTTTGCCGGCGACAGCGGCCCCAGCGGCCAGCGAAACCGCCGCGCCGACCGCGCTGCCGGGGACAGCCACGCTCGCTGGCGCCAGCACGGCCACGCCCGCCGGCACCGCCACGCCAGCCGGCACGGCTACGGCGGTCGTCACCCAGGGGGCCGGCACCGACAGGGCCGATTTTGTGGCCGATGTGACCGTGCCCGACGGCACCACCTTCACCCCCGGCCAGACCTTCGTCAAGACCTGGCAATTGAAAAACAGCGGCACGAATGCCTGGAGCTCGTCCTATGCCGTGGTGTTTGTGCGCGGCGACAAGATGGGCGGGCCGGCCAGCATGCCGCTCAGCGGCACAGTGGCCGCCGGCGCCACGGGCGAGGTTTCGGTCAGCCTGACGGCGCCCACCAAGCTGGGCACCTACACCGGCTTCTGGATGCTGCGCAACGCCGCCGGCAAGCTGTTCGGCATCAGCGCCGATGCCAACCAGCCGGTTTACCTGAAGATTAACGTGGGCGGCGCGGCCGGCACACCCCTGCCCACTGGCGTGCCCGGCACCATCAGCGTCAGCGCTGCCACCCTGGCCGTGGCGCCCGCCAGCTTTAACGGCGCCTGCCCGCAAACGTATAGCTTCACTGGCACCATCACCTCCGTTGGGGCCGGCAAGGTCACCTATCGCCTAGAGGCGACCTCCGACCAGGCCGGTTTTGTATTTGACCTGCCGGCCCCGGTCGAATCCGTCTTCACCGATGGCGGGCCGCGCACCTTCACCGTCAACTACAAGCTCACCTTCACTGGCTCGGTCAGCGGCCAGGCCTCGCTGCATGTGCTTACGCCCAACGAAAAGATTTCCGACAAGGTTGCTTTCAGCCTCGCCTGCACCGCCTCAGCCACCGGAACGCCGAAGCCGTGACACGCACCGCGCTGATCACGGGCGCCGGCAAAGGCATCGGCGAAGCCATCAGCCTGGCCCTGGCCGGCCAGGGGCTGCGCGTGGCCCTGGCGGCGCGCACGGCGGCCGACCTGGAGCGCGTGGCTGGGCTCGTCCGCGCCCAGGGAGGCGAGGCGTTTCCCGTGGTGTGTGATGTGACCGACGCCGCCTCCGTCGCCGCGGCCATAGCCGCCGTGACAGCAGCCTGCGGGCCGATCACGGTGCTGGTGAACAATGCCGGGGCCGCCGCCTCGCACAAATTCCTCGACCACGACGACGCGCTCTGGCAGCGGATGCTGGACGTTAACCTGACCTCGGTCTATCGCGTCAGCAAGGCCGTGGCGCCGATGATGGTGGCCGCCGAGTGGGGGCGCATCATTAACATCGCCTCCATCGCCTCCAAGATCGGCGGCAAATATCTGGCCGCCTACACCGCCGCCAAGCACGGGGTGTTGGGCCTCACCCGCGCCCTGGCCGCCGAGATGGTGGGCTACAACATCACGGTCAACGCCATTTGTCCCGGCTACGTGGATACACCGCTCACCGACCAGGCCATGGCCAATATCACCGCCCGCACCGGCCGCTCGCTGGCCGAGGCCCGCGCCACCCTGGAGCGCGTCAGCCCGCAGAACCGGCTGATCACGCCGGAGGAAGTGGCCGCCGTCGCCGTGCTGCTAGCCGGGGACAGCGCCCGCGGCATCAATGGGCAGGCTATTAACATTGATGGCGGCGCCGTGACATTCTGAATCCACGCAGAAGTGCGAATCCACGAAGGACACGAAGGAACACGAAGTAAGAGGATTGGGGAAGTCGGAAATGACTGAGCTGCTGTTGAAGGAGGAGGTTTATGGTATTGTGGGTGCGGCGATTGATGTTCATCGGGAGTTGGGGCCGGGATTCTTGGAGGCGGTTTACCAGGAGGCGCTAGAGATTGAATTGGGGCTGAAGGCTATTCCTTGTACGGCGAGCAAACACCTCCCCATACACTATAAGGATCGTTTGCTGGCCAAGGATTACATCGCCGATCTGGTCTGTTTTGATCAAATCATCGTCGAATTGAAAGCCCTGGATCGACTTTCCGGCCGTGAAGAGGCCCAAGTCCTTAATTATCTTAAAGCCACCGGCCTGCACGTCGGTCTTCTCATCAACTTTGGCAGCGCCTCCCGTCTCGAATGGAAGCGCTACGTCTTATAGAAACCCACTCACTCCCCTTCGTGGCTCTTCGTGACCTTCGTGGATAAATCTTTCTATCCGACTTATGACTAAGATGCGCCTGCTGGTGGTGGATGACGACGCGCTGCTGCGGCGGAGCTTGAATCTGCAGCTGACTCGCGCCGGCTACGAGGTGCACGAGGCCGAAGACGGCGAGGCCGCCTGGAAGATGGTCCAGGTCGAGGTCTATCGTTTTGTGATCACCGACTGGAACATGCCCGGGATGAGCGGGCCAGACCTGGTGCGGCGCATCCGGGCCATGCCGGCCGCCGGCTATACCTATATCCTGATGCTGACCGCCCACAGCGACAAGCTGGACGTCATCGTCGGGCTGAAGGCCGGGGCCGATGATTATTTGACCAAGCCGTTCGACATGAACGAGCTGCGTGCGCGAGTGGGCATCGGCGTGCGCATCCTGGAACTGGAGGCGCGCCTGCAGGAGTCGCTGGCCAGCGCCGCCGAGCTGGCCGTGCGCGACGCTCTGACCGGCCTGTTCAACCGGCGCGCGTTTGATAGCCGCGTGGCTGATGAGGTGCAGCGCGCCGTGCGCTATCAGCGGCCGCTGTCAGTGCTGATGATCGACATCGACCATTTCAAGCACTACAATGACGAGCACGGCCATCCGGAGGGCGACACGCTGCTGCGCGAGCTGAGCGCCCTATTCCTAACCTGCGTGCGCGGCACCGATTTTGTGTCCCGCTACGGCGGCGAAGAGTTTGCCGTAATCCTGCCCGAGACCAACCGCGCCAACGCCCAGGCGGTGGCCGGCATCATCCTGGAGCGCGTGTGCGCGCACCCGTTTCGCTATCGTGAGACCCAGCCCGGCGGCGCCCTGACGGTCAGTATTGGCGTGGCCGGCAACGACGACGGCCTGCCTCAGGCCGAACGCCTGCTGCTGGCCGCCGACCAGGCGCTGTATCAGGCCAAGGGCGCCGGGCGCAACCAGGTGGTGGTCCTCTAGCCCTGTAGCGAGCGCAGTCGCGTATGCATGTCCTCTTCGTTCACAAAAACTTTCCCGCCCAGTTCGGCCACATTGCCGCCTATCTCATCAAGCAGAAGGGCTATCGCTGCACCTTTGTCTCCGAGACCCCGCCCGGCATGGTGGGCGGCATCCAAAAGATCCAATATCAGCCGTCTGGCGGCGCCAGCGATAAGACCCATTACCTGACGCGCACTTTTGAGAACGCCACCTCCCACGCCGCCGGGGTGTATGATGCGCTCAAGACCCAGGTCACCCGGCTGCGGCCCGACCTGATCGTGGGACATTCCGGCTTCGGCTCCACGCTGTTCCTGCCCGAGCTGTTCCCGGCCGCGCCCATGATCAACTATTTTGAGTACTTCTATCACCCGCACAACAGCGACATGGATTTCCGGCCGGAGTGGCCGGTGCTGGAGGAAGACGTGCTGCGCGCCCGCACGCGCAACGCCATGATCCTGTTGGACATGGAATACTGCCGCGCGGGCTATTCGCCCACCGAGTATCAGGCTAGCCTGATGCCCGCCGCTTACCGGCCCAAGCTGCGCGTGATCCATGACGGCATCGACACCGACTTTTGGCGCCGCCGCCCGCCGGCAGAGCGCGCCTTTGGGCCGCACACCTTCAGCCCCGACACGCGCATCGTCACTTACGTCTCACGCGGGTTCGAGTCCATGCGCGGCTTTGATATCTTTCTGCGCGCCGCCAAGAAGATCTACACCGCCGACCCGCGCGTGGTGTTCCTGATCGTCGGCAGCGACCGGGTGGCCTACGGCGGCGACCTCAAGTTCATCCAGGATAAGAGTTTCAAGGATTTCATCCTGCGCCAGGACGATTTCGACCTGCAGCACCTTCTGTTCCTGGGCCAGCTCAAGCCGCCGGACCTGGTGACGGTGCTGAGCCTGAGCGACCTGCACATTTATCTGACCGTGCCGTTTGTGCTGAGTTGGTCGCTGCTGGATGCGCTGGCCTGCGGCTGCACGGTGCTGGCCTCCGACACGGCCCCGGTGCGCGAGTTCATCCAGCAGGGCCAGACCGGGCTGCTGCGGAACTTTTTTGACGTGGATGGGTTTGCCGCCACCGCCCTGCAGGTGCTAAAGGACCCCGAAGCTTACCGGCACCTGGGGCAGGCCGGCGAGAAGCTGATTCGCGAAAACTACAGCCTGCACACGCTGATCCCGCGCATGACCGCCTTCTACGAGGAAGTGGCTAACGCCTAACCTGAAGATAACAGGCCCAGCCGGGCGCCGCGTGACGACGTTGGTTGTTCAAGCCAACCCAAGAAATCAATGAAGTTTTGGCAGACGGGGAAGATGCTAAGCAGCCAGACGCCCGCAGGGGGCAGGCCGCCTCATCCCCGTCTGCCCGTTGTTTTGCATATACAGAAAATCAAGGACCTTGCGGCAGAAGTTGCGCAGGTGGTCAGACGTGCGTCTGGCCGCGGCATTCATTTCGGCCGTGTGTTTTGGCAAAGGGTTGTTGACAAAGCCGAACGAGTTATGCTAGTATGGATTTTAGGTAAGACTAAATATTTCGTTAGCATCACTAAAACACAACACTATCTCAACCAAAATTGGTGATCCACATGATGGAAACTGTGACCGAAGTTCAGCCGATTGACCCGCCTCAAGAAGCGTCCAACGACAGCGGCTGGCGGCACAAACGAGTCTCCGCCTCGCTGCCAGAAGTCTTTTCCTCCATTCACGTCTCGGAATCGTGGAGCAATTGGCGCAAACTGATGGCCTTTGTGGGCCCGGGGCTGATGGTGGCGGTGGGCTATATGGACCCCGGCAACTGGGCCACCGACCTGGCCGGCGGCGCGCGGCTGGGCTATATGCTGCTGTCGGTCATCCTGATTTCGAACATCATGGCCATCGTGCTGCAGCACCTGTCGCTCAAGCTGGGCGTCGTCACCGGCCGCGATCTGGCGCAGGCCTGCCGCGACCACTATTCGCGCCCGGTCTCGTTCGCGCTGTGGGTGCTGTGCGAAATCGCCATCTCGGCCTGCGACCTAGCCGAGGTCATCGGCTCGGCCATCGCGCTCAGCCTGCTGTTCCACATCCCGCTGGTCATCGGCTGCCTGATCACCTCGGTGGATGTTATAGCGATCCTGTTCCTGCAGAGCCGCGGCTTCCGCTACATCGAGGCGCTGGTGGCCGGCCTGATCGCCATTATCGGCGCATGCTTTTTGTATGAACTGACCCTCACCCACTTGCCGGTGGCGGCCGTGCTCATCGGGTTGGCGCCCGCGCCGCAGATCGTCACCGACCCACATGCTCTGTACCTGGCCATCGGCATCCTGGGCGCCACGGTCATGCCGCACAACTTGTATCTGCACTCCAGCATCGTGCAGACGCGCGCCTTCAGCCGCACCGACTCCGGCAAGGCCATGGCCATCCGCTTTGCCAGCCTGGACTCGTTCATCGCGCTGATGTTCGCCTTCTTCATCAACGCCGCCATCCTGATCCTGTCGGCGGCCGCGTTTCACGGCACCGTCAACGAGAACGTGGCCGATATCCAGGATGCCTACAAGCTGCTGACGCCGGTGCTGGGCGCCACCTTTGCCAGCATCGCCTTCGCCGTGGCCTTGCTGGCTTCGGGCCAGAACTCCACCCTCACCGGCACCATGGCCGGGCAGATTGTGATGGAGGGCTTTCTCAACATTCACATGCCGCAGTGGCTGCGGCGGCTGATCACGCGCGGGCTGGCCATCATCCCGGCCGTGATTGTGGCCGCCCTGTATGGCGAGCGCGGCACCGGCCAACTGCTGGTGCTCAGCCAGGTCGTCCTGTCGCTCCAACTCAGCTTTGCCGTGGTGCCGCTGGTGCAGTTCACCAGCGACAAGGTCAAGATGGGCCGTTTCGTCAACCCCACCTGGCTGAAAGGCCTGGCCTGGGGGCTCACCGCCGCGATCATTGTGCTCAACGGCTATTTGCTGGTGACGACGGTCTTCGGGTAAGCCTTGCGCGTGTCACCTGGCGGGCCGGCAGACAAACTGCCGGCCCGTTTTTGATTCGCCAGCCTGCGGTGGGCGGGTACAATGCTGGCACGGCATGTTTACCGAACAGGCAGCGCTGAATAACGCGATCTGGTGCGACACGGTTTGCCGGGCGCACGGAAGACCCGGCCAATTTCTGCCGGGGCTGTGGTTGAACCGGCTGGCGGCGCCGCGCTTCTACCCGAATGTGGTGACGCTGACGGCCGGTGACGCGCCGCTGCAGATTGAGCACATTCGCGAGTTGAGCCGGGCCGGCCTGCCGGCAGGTTGGTCAGTGAAGGATAGTTTCCGGGCGCTAGACCTGGCGGCGCTGGGCTTTGAGGTACTGTTCGACGCGGAGTGGATTTGGCGGCCAGCCGAGGCAGCCGCGCCAGACTCGGGCAGCGCGGGCGCACACTGGGCGCGGGCACGGACTGAGGCGGAGTTGGCCGCGTGGGAGACAGCCTCGGGCAGCCGAGCCGATGACGCGCGGATGTTCCCGCCGGTGCTGCTGGCCGACCCGGCCCTGGCTTTCCCGGCGGACAACCGCGAAGGCGGTTTCCACGCCGGCGCCATTGTCAACCGGGCAGCGGGCGCCGCTGGCCTGAGCAATCTATTTGGACCATCGGACCAGGCCACACGCACTTTTGCCAGCGCAGTCGCGGCCGCCCAAGCGGTTTTTCCGGGGCTGCCGCTGGTTGGCTACGAATCCGGCGACGATCGGGCCGCGGCGCAAACGGTGGGCTTCGCAGCCAGTGGGCCGCTGCGCGTTTGGGTGAGTAGAGCCTGAAGCCCGCTTAGCGGACTGGCAGCACAGGTTTGAGAAAATCGTATCGAGCCGGCCGCCGATGAAAGCGGCGGCCGGCTCGATACGATTTTCTCAATGACACTGTCACGGATCGTGTTGCCTTAGCCGCCCATCGGCGGGATAACGCCGAGCTGGGTGAACCACGCGAACAAATCCACATCCACCCAGTGCTCGACGACCTTGCCGTCCTGGATGCGAAAGAATTGGATCTCGGTCCAGGTGGCGCTTTTGCCGGTGGCCGGGATGCCCAGAAACACGTCTTTGTGCGTGCCGGACTCGCTGCCGCGGAAGGCGGCCAGGTCGCCATCGACCAGGATGTTTTCAATGGTCACGCTGTCTTCTGGAAAGGCCGCGAACAGGTGCTTCAGGAAGTTGACGTAGCCGGCCGTGCCGCCGCCAAAGCCCGCGACAACGGTGTTGTGTTCCACGTAATCGCTGGCGAAGATTTCATCAATCAAGTGATATTGCCGCTTGTTTTTCACTTCTTCCACGAAGCGGCGGATCATGGCTTTGTTGGCTTCCGGGTTCTGGTCCATTGACGTCTCCTTGAGTGGTTATCAGGGCTGCTGGCCGGTAATACCCCATAAGACAGCGCCGGAGGCCAAAACTCATCGGTGAGGTCAACGGAAGTTTTGGCCGAAGGGGAGGCTGCGGCCCGACACCTTGGGTTGTCGGGCCGCAGCCTCCCCTTCGGCTGGACTTTGTTGTGGCGGGATGTCAGTCGAGGGATAAGGGCAGGTGGAAACGCGCAAACAGCCGGTCGTCGAGGGCCAGAAAGTCGTCGATTTGGGCAATCTGTGGCCCGGCCAGGGTGAGCAGGATCAGGGCGCCCGGGCGGTAAAGGCCAGCCGCATCGCGCTGATAGGAGGCAAAGGCCGGGGCGCCGTTGGCGCGGGTAGGCCGGACGCGGAATTGGCGGCCGGCCTGGCCGGGTTGAAAGATCTGCTCTGCCAGGAAGGTGCGGATGGCTTCGCGACCGCGAAACCAGGCGGCCAGCGGCGGCATGCTGAAGACGGCATCCGCGCGCAGCAGCGCGGTCAGCCGGCCGGCATCGGCCATCTCCCAGGCCGAGACAAACTCAGCCAGCAGCGCCGGGTTGGGCGCGGCTGGCGCGACGGTGTCAGCCCGCGGGTTGGGTGGCTGTTTTAGCGTGGCTCGCGCGCGCTGCAGGGCGCTGTTGACCGCCGCCACCGAGCTATCCAAAATCTCGGCCACCTCCTGCGCGCTCCAGCCCAGCACGTCGCGCAGGATCAGCACCGCGCGCTGGCGGGCGGGCAGGCGCTGGAGCACCGTCAGGAAGGCCAGGGTGACGCTTTCCTTGGCTTCCAGGCGCGCCTCGGGCCCGGGGATGAAGCCTTCGAGGTATTCATCCGGCAGCGGGTCGAGCCAGAGCGCCTCGGGGCGGGCCGCCGGCAGCGGCGCGCGCGGGTCAGCGGCCGGGTACAATGCCGGCGGCAGGCCGCGCGCCTTGCGGGCCGCCAGCATGTTCAGCGCCACATTGGTGGCAATGCGGTACAGCCAGGCGCGCAGGGCGGCCCGCGATTGCAGCGTGCTCAGTTGGCGCCAGGCGCGCACCAAGGCCTCTTGCAGCGCGTCCTCAGCGTCCTCGAACGAGCCCAGGATGCGGTAACAGTGGACGGTCAGCTCGCGCCGATACGGGGCGGTCAGGGCTTCAAAGTCGCGCGCGTCAGCCGCGGTCTCCAGCAAGTTCACTACTCCAGATACAGCTCGTCGCTGTCGTCGTCAAAGGCGAACAGCTCGGCATAGCGGCCCCAGTTGACGGCCGTGTCCAGTTGGGTTTCGGCGTAGTCGCCGAAGTTGCCGCGCAGGATGTCGAGAAAATAATCTTTGTCCACGCGGTGATTGTCGTCGGCTTGCAGGGTCTCATAGATCCAGCGCGTGGCCGACAGCCGCAGGATGCGCCCGGCGATCAGCTCCTTGCGGGCCAGGATGCTGGCCTCGGCGTAGGCCTGGCCCAGCGGGGTCAGGTGCAGGTCGCCTTCCAGAACGGTGATAAAGCCCAGCATCTCGCCGGCTTCCACCAGCGGCAGCAGGTCGTCCAGCTCCAGCACCAAATCGCCGCTGACGCGATATAGGTCGGCGTGCCCGCCTTCGGCCGAAAGCTTTTCCAGCAGGCCGGCCAGTGCGTTGAGCCGGGCAGTGGGCAGCTTTTGCCCCGGCTGGCCGGGCGAGCTGGCCGCGGCGTCGGCGGCGGGGATGGTGCGCCCGGCCACCGCCGCGTACACCTTGTCCACCAGGGCCTGGAAGGCGGTGTCTTTGCGCTTGCGCGGCTGAACCAGGGTGACGGGTATCTCAGTGACCACGTGGCCGGGGTCCTTGGCCATGACCACGATGCGGTCGGCCATGAGCACGGCTTCTTCAATGTTGTGCGTCACCATCAGGATGGCCTTGGTGGGGATGGCCTTGCTCAGCCACAGCTCCATCAGCTCGCCGCGCAGCGCCTCGGCCGAGAGCACGTCCAGGGCTGAGAATGGTTCGTCCAGGCACAGCAGCTCGGGCTCCACGGCCATGGCGCGGGCGAAGCCCACCTTCTGGCGCATGCCGCCCGACAGCTCGCGCGGATAGGCCGACTCGAAGCCGTCCAGGCCGACGGTGTCGATCAGCTTGAGGGCGCGCTGGCGGCGGTCGGCGGGGATCACTCCGCGGGCCTTGAGCGCCACGTCCACGTTTTCTTCCACGGTCAGCCAGGGATAGAGCGCGAAAGTCTGGAAGACGATGGTGGCGTGCGGGTTGACGCCCTGCAGCGCCTGGCCACGATAAAGGACCGTGCCCTCGGTGGCCGGGTTGAGCCCAGTGATGATGCGCAGCAAGGTGGACTTGCCGCAGCCGGATGGCCCCAGCAGGCAGACATACTCGCCCACTTTGATTTCCAGGTTGACGCCCTGCACGGCCTGGAAGACCTTGGGCGGGCGCCCATAGGATTTGCCCACGTTCTGCAGCTTGAGCAGGGTTTCGGCGCCGGTGGCGCCGCCGTTGGTCTTGTTGAGGATGCCCATGGACGTTCTCCTGATACTGCTTATTCCAAGTGGAAGCGTTCTTCGGCCAGCCGGTACAGCCAGCGCCAAAATGTGCGGTTGATCAGCACGACGGTACAAATGAGGGCCAGGGTGCCGGCCAGCAGCACGTCGAACTTGCCCGCGCCGGTGGCCTGCGCGATGACCGCGCCGATGCCGGTGGTGGCATGCGCCGACCCGGAAAACTGCACATACTCGGCCACAATGCTGGCGTTCCAGGCGCCGCCGCTGGCGGTGATGCCGCCCGTGACCAGGTAGGGAAACAGCGCCGGCAGGATCAGGGTTTTCCAGCGCTCGACGCGCGACAGCCGCAGCAGGTCGGTGGTGTCGCGCAGGTCCTGCGGGATGGCGGAGGTGCCGGCGATGACGTTGAACAGCACATACCACTGGGTGCCCATCAGCATCAGCACCACGGCGGCAATGTTCAGGCCAGACGGCAGCGGCAGCAGGATCAGCAGGATGACCGGGAAAAGGGCCGTGGCCGGCACGGAGGCGACCACCTGCACGATGGGCTGCAGGATATTGGCCAGCCGGCGATTGGTGCCGATGGCGACGCCCACCGGGATGGTCCACAACATGGCGATGCTCAGCGCGACCAATACGCGCAAAAAGGTGGACAGCACCCCCAATGCGATGGCGCCCCACTCGGGCAGCGTGACCGTCCGCAGCAGCAGCACCACGCGCACGCCGCCATACAGCGCCAGGGCGGCGAAGATCAGGCCCACCAGGATGGAGGCGAGCGACAGCCGGCCGGGTACGGTCAGCACTTCCGTGGGGTTCACCCGGTCGTGGCTGCCGCGGCGCAGGCTGCCATCCACGCGCTCGGTGAAGGGGCCCCAGAAGCGGCGCCCCACCTGCTCCAGCAGCCAGGACCGGTTGAGCAGGTCGAGCAGCCACGACTCCGGCGGCTCATCGCCCGAGACCATTTCCAGCTTGAACTTGTCGGCCAGGGCCAGCACCGGCCGCCAGATAAACTGGTCCAGCAGCACGATGACCAGGATCAGGGTGATCAGCCCGGCCAACACCGCCGGCACATTGCCGGCGTTGGCCGCCGTTTGCAGATAGGAGCCCAGGCCCGGCAGGCGGAAGTCGCGGTTGCCGACGGCGAAAATTTCGGCCGCCATCAAGAAGAACCAGCCGCCGGCCCAGCTCATCATGCTGTTCCAGATCAGGCCAATGGCGGCGAACGGCAGCTCCAGGGTCTTAAAGCGAAGCCAGGGATCCAGCCGGAAGATGGCCGAGGCTTCGCGCAATTCTACCGGGATGGTCTTCATCGACTGGTAGAAGCTGTAGGTCATGTTCCAGGCCTGGGAGGTGAAGATGAGCACGATGGCCGCCAGCTCGGCGGCCAGGTTTTGGGGCAGGATGGCGCTCAGGCCGAGCAGCACTACCGGCAGGAACGACAGGATCGGCACGCTCTGCAGCACGTCCAGCAGCGGGGTGAGCACGCGCTCGGCGGTGCGGTTGCGCGCCGCCGAATAGCCATAGGCCAGACTGAAGAGCAGCGACAGGAAGTAGGCGGCGGCCATGCGCCCGGTGGACAGCAAGGCATACCAGGGCAGGGCGGTGATGGACAGCGAGATGTTCGGGCCGGCCACGGCTGCCGGGGCGCGCAGCGCCAGGCGCGCGCCGACATACAGCAGGGAGGCCAATCCCAA
>JAYTFQ010000031.1:0-5673 GCA_043734225.1 Anaerolineales bacterium
ATGAGCAGGACGACCTCGGGGCCGGCGGCCAGCACCTCGGCCCACGTCACGCGAACCGACTTTTCGCCGGCATGCCCCACCACTTCCTCGCCCCCGGCCAGCGCCACCATCTCCGGGATCCAGTGCCCGGCCGCAAAGGGCGGATCGAGCCATTCGCACGCGAACACCCGTGGACGCGGCTGGCCCTCCACAGCCGTCACCACGGCTTCCACTCGGGAGCGCAATTGGCCCACCAGTTGGTCGCCCCGGGCAATGGCGCCCGTGGCCGCGGCCACGCTCAAAATATCGTCGAAGATGCCGGCCAGGTTGGGCGGGGTGAGCGACAGCACGGCCGGGTTGCCGGGCAAGCGGGCCGCCAGCGCCTTCACCTGGCTGAAGTTCACGGCACATACATCGCACAATTCTTGGGTGATGAGCAGGTCGGGCTGGAGGGCGGCCAGGCGCTCTTCGTCCAGCAGGTACAGGCTGTCGCCGCGCCGGAGCTGCTCGGACACGGCCCGGTCAATCTCAGCCGACGGCAGGTTGCCGGGGATGGCGGAGCGGGTGAGCTTCGGAAGGCCTGCGACAACATCCGCCGGGAAGTCGCATTCGTGCGACACACCGACCAGGCAATCGGCCAACCCCAAGGCACATACAATTTCGGTCGCGGAAGGGAGCAGGGAAGCGATACGCATAGAGCCTCACTGGAGAAACGGGAGTGATCAATATCCCCAAACCATTGCCCGCACGATCAGCAGACTAGCGAATGTGCCGAGGGCCAGCCAGGCGGAAACTTCGGCCAGCCGCAGCGCATCTTTGACATCGGCCGCGCCAGGTTCACGAAACTCGGCGCCCAGGCAATAGTGTCCGCGCTTGGTCAGGCGGACACCGAGCGCCCCGCTCATCGTGCTCATCGGCTGCCCGGCGTTGGGCGAGGCGGTGAGACGGCCGTCGCGCCGCCACAGCCGCCATGCGCGGCCGGCATCCAGGCGGACCAGCCAGCAGCCGATCCACAGCAGCAGAACCGTTAGGCGCGCTGGCACCCAGTTCAGGCCATCGTCGAAGCGGGCGGCCCACTTCCCAAACCATTCCAGCTCTGGCGTGTGGTAGCCCCACATGGCGTCGGCGGTGTTGGCGTAGCGATAGAGGGCCGCGGCCGGCAAGCCGCCCAGCACAAACCAAAAGCAAGGCGCCACGAACGCATCCGACAGATTCTCGGCCACGGACTCTATGGTCGCGCCGTACACTTCGCCGGCGGCCAGGTGGGAGGTGTCGCGGCTGACCAGGTGCCAACCCAGGGCGGCGCGCGCCGCGGGCAGGCCGGGCGCGCTGAGCACCGCCTCGGCTGCCCGCCGCAACGCGCGCCAGGCAAACAACGGCTTGAGCGCGATCGCGGCCAATACCACCGCCAGCATCGCCCACAATCCCGCTCGGGCAGCCGCCAGCCCGATCAGCACCTGCGCGGCCAGCGCGATGGCCACCACACCGGCCGCGCCGATGGTCCAGGCGATGGCGCCCGCTGTGAATGTCGGCTGGCTCAGGCGCCGAGCCGCGGTCAGGTAGTGGCCCATCCACACCACGGGGTGCAGCCGCGCGGGCGGCTCGCCCGGCCAGAAGTCAAGGAGCCAAGCTAAGATGAGTGGCATGCCGGATAAGCCATCTCTCGGCGCTCCAGATGGTAAGCCATGACGTTCACGAGTTTCCTTCGAATTCGACATTGAACCGGCAAAAACAAAAAACCCCCTGTCTCGCGACAAAGGGGCATGGCGGCAAACGATGACTTCGAAGTCATTGCTTCCATATCCTTTCAGCGAGGCGATGGTAACGCAGCGGGGCGGGCGACCTGGCTTGCCAGCCTGAGCTGGCTTACAGTTGCGCGACAGCGCCGGACTCCAGCCACAAATCAGTTCAATTTGCGGCTGTCACCGGCTTCGCCGTTTGGCCCTGACCATCCGGGGTACAGGGCACCCACACTGCTTCATATTCAATTGTGGCCAGACTATAGCGGAAGCAACATCAGCGTGTCAAGCGATCCGACGGTCACCCTTTTGGAATGGTAAGCGCGGGACTATCGAATTCCGACGTCCCTGCTCCCGCCCGTCCGACTGGCTGGCGCGCTCGCAATCGCCAAGGTGCCCGTGACCAAAACGGCCCCGCTGCGATTATTAATGACACGTTTCATCTCGAAAGGTGCTAAAAATAACTGGCCTCACTTTGTCATGGTTAGTAAAGGTTGACACAATTGCATAGATTTGATTAGATATGTAAGCTTATGCGGATTTTCTTGCTGTGAATTTCACCATGGATTTGGGTTGGGTGGCCGGACAACTGGCTGGCCGGCGTTCGCAAACAGGAGGCTGAGTGATGGACGGACTGCGTTGGCTGCCCTTTGTCTCGACGATCATCACGCTGGCGTTCGCGGCGGCGGTGTTCAGCCGCTATTTCCAGCGCCACCGGCGCCCACACCTGCTCATGTGGGGGATCGGCCTGACCCTGTACGCCTTGGGGACGTTCTCGGAAGCCTACCTGGCGCTGTCTTGGAGCGCAGTGCTGCTCAGGCTGTGGTACCTTGCCGGTGCCATGCTGACGGCCGCCTGGCTGGGCCAAGGGACCGTTTATCTGCTGATGCGCAAGCCAGGCGCGGCCAACACGCTCACGGGCGTGCTGCTTGTGGCTTCAGTGCTGGCCGCCGCCGCCGTGTTCCTGGCGCCGGTGCACGCGACGAGCTTCCAGGTCGGCGTTCCAATATCCAGCCAATACAAGGCGCTCCTGGACCGAACCGGCCCCATGATTCTGCTGACGATCCTGCTCAATATCTACGGGACGCTTACCCTGGTCGGCGGTGCACTGTGGAGCGCGTGGCTGTTCTTTCGCAAGCGTGTCCTGCTCAATCGCGTGGTGGGCAATGTTTTCATCGCGGCGGGCGCGCTCCTGCCGGCCAGCGCCGGCACCTTCATCCGGCTCGGCATGGGCGACTGGCTGTACGTCAGTGAACTGCTGGGCGCGGCGCTGATGTTCTTCGGTTTTTGGTTTGCGACCCAGCCGCAGCCGGCGGACAACCCAGTTATCGCCGCGCAGCCGGCCTGAAATGTGACTGATGCAGGCACGCATCGACCTCTGTGGCTGATGGCTAACCGGCGCGAAGGTAAGGGTGTAGAATCCGCGCGTGTCGAGCGGAAGACTTGGAAATTTTGTCACCGGAGGTGCAGCCACCGCCAACATCGCCCATTTTGACGCCTGGTACTGATTTGCCTTTACTCTTTCTGCCAATAATCTGCGGAGGCCATCTATGAAACGAACGATGTCTATGATGGGGGTCTGTCTGATGATTGCGGCGCTCGCGGCGCCGGCCCAGGCCCTGGCGGCTGGAAGTGCTTTTGAGCACGTCTGCCCGGGCCCTGCCAGCCAAGGCACGGCGCGCTGTCACGCGGTGGCGCGCCCCAATGCCAGCACATCACCGACCGGCCTGTCGCCGGCGACGATCAAATCCGTCTATAGCTTTTCAACCAGCTCAACAGCGGGCGCGGGCAAAACCATCGCCATCGTCGACGCCTATGACGATCCCACCGCCGAGAGTGACCTGGGCGTATTTAGCACCCAGTTCGGTCTGCCGGCCTGCACCACCGCCAACGGCTGCTTCAGCAAGGTGAACCAGACCGGCGGCACGAGCTATCCGCGCATCAATACCGGTTGGGCATTAGAAATTTCACTGGACGTCCAGTGGGCACACGCCATCGCGCCTGGCGCCAAGATTTTGCTGGTGGAGGCCTCCAGCAACAGCTTCGCCAACCTGCTGGCGGCGGAAGACTATGCCAAGACCCACGCCCAGTATGTGAGTAACAGTTGGGGCGGTTCTGAGTTTTCCGGTGAGGCGGCCAACGACTCGCACTTTGTGGGGAGCGGCGTGAGCTTCTTTGTGTCGGCGGGCGACGCCGGCCTGCCGGCCGAGTATCCGTCATCGTCACCGAACGTCATTTCAGTGGGCGGCACCACACTTAACTTCTCGGGCGGCAATTTCACCAGCGAGACCGGCTGGAGCGGCGGCGGCGGTGGCTGCAGCCTGTACGAGACGGCCACTTCCGCGCAATCGAGTTTCAGTCAATACGGGCAAGTGAATTGCGCCGGCAAGCGGGCCACTCCTGACGTCTCGCTGGATGCAGACCCGGCCTCGGGTGTCTCGGTCTACGACTCCACCCGCTACCAGGGCCAGTCGGGCTGGTTCACCGTCGGCGGCACCAGCGCCAGCTCGCCCATGTGGGCGGCGCGCTCGGCGGTGGCGGGCACGGTCGTGAATTCGGCCTATATTTACGGGAGCACCATCGCCTATCGCGATATCACCTCCGGCAATAATGGCGCGTCCTGCCTGGTTGGCTACGACTTATGCACCGGGCGTGGTAGCTGGACTGGAGCGACACCTTAGGATATTGATTGAGTCCTGTATGTCGTTGAAAAAAAGCGGGCGGCCCAACAGGCCGCCCGCTTTTTCTCATTGCGATGTGATTGAGACGGTGCCATTCGTCTGATCATCGACAGGCCTGCCAGGTTTCCGCGAAGCGCCCGGCAGGTCTTAACATTGAAGCCGCAATGAACAAACACTTGCTCTCCACTGATTAATCAAGGCGCGACCGACGGCATGGCGGCGCGCTGAGGCGTGTTTCACATTGGAATCCTAATTAAAACGCCCCGGCCATTGCTGACCAGGGCGCGGAAGATGGCAGTGGGATAGCCGCTGCTATTCCTTGTCATCTTCCCGGGCCTCTTCACGCCCCGCCGCTTCTCCCTGGTGCGCTGCCCGCTCCAAATTCAGCGCCAGCAGCCGCGCCAAGACATCGTCGTCGCTCAGGTCAGCCGGCCAGCCATAAGCAGCGAATACCGCTTCGTCCAGCCGCCGGTGCGCGTTGTCCAGCCAGGTGGGCCGCTGGTTGTACAGGTTGGTCAGAGTCCGCTTCTTAAGCTCAGCCTCGCTGGCATCCGGCGCGTTTGGTCCACCAGTCGCCGGATGATCCCTGCAGGCAGCAGGCCTATATCCTCGGCAAAGAGACAGAACAGCAGCCGGATGAGAAAATGCGCCGTCTTTTGCGGGTCAGCGCCGTATTTTTGCAGCAGGGTGGCCAATCGTGAAAATTGTTCGGCGGCCTCTTGCGTCACCTGCTCAGAGGTCTTTTGTGGGCGGAAACTATCCGGTTCGGAGAATACTCGCTTGAGCGTTCGGAGCCCATCCCCAGTCAGCAGGTCGTCTAGCGATAGCTCAATCACTCGCTTGGGTGTGTTCGTGAAATTCGTATGGATGATGATGCGGTCTGTGTCCGAGACCACCAACAGCGGCGGGTTTTGCAGCGACTCGCGGTATAGCAGCAATTGCTGGTAAGCCTGGTCGAGATCGGCGTGCTTGCCCTTATACTCCCAGCCGAAGAAGCCAACCTTGGCCAGATCCGCCCAGCCCGAGCCGCCACTGGTATTCTCAGCGCCCATCTCAAAAGCAAATTCGTGGCCGGTCGGGTCGAATTCCGCCGGCGATGCGTGCCCAACCAGCCGGCACAGATCCAGAAAGTGCTCCTGAACCATACCGCGCTCGGCCAGTTCCACCTTGCGCCACTTGCCGACGAAGTCTTGAGCGGATAGGTTAGGTAACATGATTCCGGCGATTATAGGCCGAAACGAAAAGGCCGCAGGTTGTCTCCCGCGGCCCGGTAT
>JAYTFQ010000032.1:0-10193 GCA_043734225.1 Anaerolineales bacterium
AGCGTCCAGCCCCACACCCCGCGCGCCGCGCCCGACTCGGCCGTCTCCAGCGTGTGCTGCAGCTCCGGCGGCGCATCCACCAGGGCGTGGAAGCGCAGACTGCTGATGGTCATCTCTGGGAAACGGTTGGCGAACGACTCTGCCTGCTGCTCCAGGATCCACTTGGATAGCGAATAATCGTCCTCGCTGTGGCTGGGATGTTTCTCGTCCACCGGGAAATAGTCAAAGTGGCCGCGCTTGCTGGCCAGCCCGCCAATCGCGTTGATGCTCGAAGCCAGACACACATAGCGCATGCCCAGCGACGATGATGCGTACAGCACGTTGTAGCTGCTGAGGGTGTTATTCGCATACACCACGCCAGGCGCCTGGCCCCACGGGCCGGGAAAAGCGGCCAGGTGCACAACGGCGTCGCAGCCCTTGAGGGTTTCGGTCAGCGCTTCCAGATTGTTGAGGTCCACACTGGCAAACCGAATCGTCTTGTCGTCGATGGTGGACTGCTGCTCCGGGGTGGGCAAGACCCGGTCGATGCTGAGCAATTGGTGCCCTTGGGCTGCCAGGTGCCGGACGGTGACCCGTCCCATGCGGCCGCTGCCGCCCGTGATTGCGATGATCATCTTGACTGACCTTTATTGGCTGAGTTTCAGTGAATCCAGGCGATCGGCCTGGCCGGTGTAATACAGGGCGGACGAGGCCGGCGCAAGCTGCGCCTCGAACTGGCGCGTGTCGCGCCCCAGCACGCGCTGGTTGTACAGGTCGTATACCACTTCCACCTGGCGCGGCAGGCTGAAGGTGCGGCAGCCGCCGGAGACGGTGTGCACGCCCAGCAGGTCGGGCGTGCCATACAGCACGTCGCCGTCCTCGCTGTACAGGTGCACGCCGGCGTGGCGGGCGATGCCGCGCAGCACGGCTGCCGGCATGGTGGGCGTGGCGCAGTAGACCGAATTCCAGGCCTGGGCCGGGTCGCCGGCATTGAAGGTCTTGATGCCCAGGCCCGGCTTGTTACGGCCCAGGCCATAGATCACCTCGCCCAGCACCTGGGCCTCCGGGTCTTCGATGTGGAAGATGGGGGCGATGGCGCGGGTGGTGCCCCAGAACAGGTCTTGCGGCAGCCCGTGGGTGATTGGATGGCTGAAGTCGGTCAGGTGCATCATGGCCGACCAAAAGCTGCGCCCCAGCCCGAACTTGAACCCAGTCAGGTCGGTCATGTGGTCGGTGCTGATCG
This sequence comes from Anaerolineales bacterium, assembly GCA_043734225.1. Classification (GTDB taxonomy): domain Bacteria; phylum Chloroflexota; class Anaerolineae; order Anaerolineales; family UBA6663; genus JAYTFQ01. Next base: position 1,223 of record JAYTFQ010000032.1, read on the forward strand.
CCGGCCCCTGGGCGTCCGAGTTGATATAGCCGGGCGCGTAATACCACAGCGCCGTCTGGTTGTTGCGGCAGACGACCTCGCGCAGGGCCTGGCGCCGGCGATTGTTGAGGTGGAAGGCATTCAGGAAGATATACAGCTTGTAGGGCGGCAGGCTGCCTTCCAGCAGGTCGTTGAGCAGGAACAGGTCGTGCGGCGCGCCGAAGCGGTTGAGCGTCATCACTCGCTGGTGGGAAATGAGCGGCAGGTCGATATTGTTCTGGTTGCTCTCGTACCAGTAGGACTCATCGTCCAGGAACACCGCCACGTCCGCGGCCGGCCGGCGGTCGAGCTCGTGCGTGGCCCACTCGCCAATGGCCTGGTAGCGCGTTTGCCAGGCATGCGCCTCGTCGATGATACTTGGGTCTTCCTGGAAGTCCTTGGTTTCCAGCCAGGTGATGCCGAGGCCATGGGTGACCACCTGGGCGAAGTTGCGCTGATAAATGGCGATCGACCGGCTGACCGGGTGCATGCGCTTGGTCGGATCGAAGTTGTTGTGCATCAGCGTATCTTCTTCGAACAGATACAGCTTGTTGTGAATGCGCAGGCTCTCGGTCGGCTGCATGGGCAGGCCGTCGCCGCCCAGCCCGCGGAAGGCGTAGCTGTACGGGCTGACCAGGTAGTCCAGCTCGGACGAGCGCAGCACCTTGTGCAGGCCCAGGTGGCCGCTGCGCTGGACGGTGGAGACTTCGCTGTCCATCTGGCCGGCCGCTGCCCCGCCGTCATTGAAGAAGCAGTTGTTCCAGGCCAATTCCATGATATAGCCGTAAAACGCGCCGGTCAGCTTTTCACGGTTGGTGGCATCCTTCACCGTCTTGCAAAAATCCAACAGCGCATCGGCGCAGGTTTCGGCATGGCAGGCGTAATAATCAATGGTGCGCTGCTCGCGCCGGGGGTCGCGGAACAGATAGTGGGTGGGGTGGTCCTGCGCGTCCACCGTCGGCGCTTCGGCGGTGTCAAAGGTGACCTGCGGGTCGGCCCAGGCCGTTTGCAGCGCCGCCTCATCATTGTGATAGCGCCGGCGCAGCCAGGCGCGGAACTGCCGGCGCATGGGCGCGCTGTAGTCGCCCGAATTTGGGCCCATGGACGACCAATCCTTGATCCATTCGCCACAGGTGCCCACGCAAATCTGGTAGCCGATCACCCGGTCATACAGGCCGGCCTCACGCAGATACTCGACCAACCCCTTCAGCAGCGCCTTCACGTCCGCCTGCCACACCAGCGAGGCATACGACGCTGACTGGGTGCTGCCGTCCCCGAGCACTTCCAGCTCTTCCGGGTGCAGCTTGTTCCACCAGTCGTCTTTGAGGTGCTTGGTTTCTAAGATAATGCGCAGGTTGATCAGGGCCTGCGGGTCGGCCTCGATGGCGGTTTGCAGGCGCGGGCCGAGCGTGGAGAAATCATATTCGCGCGCCTGGCCCGGCCGCGGGCCGCACCACTCGTAGCCCAGCGCGTCGGTGGTGTAGATGTGCACATTGCTCCGGGCAAAGGCGCGGATCGCGTTCTGGGTGATTTCCTGGCCGTGTGTGTCCAGATAGCCGACCCATTGCACATCGGCGAACATCGGCTGGCCGTCGAGAAAGAGCGTCGGCGTGCCGTTATAAGGTCGCACTTCAGCTTTCATTGACTTTTCCTTGGGATGTGAGTGAAAATAGTGAGCGGATGCGCAGCGCTTCCGAGAAATCGCGGTAGAGACAAATCATAACCCGTGATTTGTTTTCCTGCCACCTTCACCGAGGGTGGCGCTTTCATGTCTGTCTATGGAGGATGCCAAGATGAAGATTACGGATGTCAAGTGCACGGTCATGGGGCAGAACCCGGTCGTGCGCATCACCACCGACGCCGGCATTGACGGCCTGGGCCAGGCTGAGAATGCCAAGCCCTACCTCAAGCCGCACGTCCTGTTTTACAAGCAGCACCTGCTGGGCTGCGACCCGACGACGGTGGAGCGCACCATGCTGAAAATCCGCCGGCTGGGGGGATTCAAGCCGTGGGGCAGCGCCGTCAGCGCCATCGAGATGGCCCTGTGGGACATCGCCGGCAAGGCCGCCGGCCTGCCGGTCCACAAATTATTGGGCGGCAAGGTGCGCGACCAGGTGCGGGTCTACGACGGCGGCGTGCGCTTCCCCATGACGGGCATCTCGCCCGACGACTATGCCGCCGACATTGCCAGGATCAAGGCGGCCAATGAGGGTTTCACCATCATCAAAGAGAGCATCGGCTTCCACTCGGCCATGCCGCGCGACCTGCCGAACTTTTCGTATGGCGAGTACTTCAATGCGCCCGCGCACGCCAACAAGGCGCTGCTGACCGAGCGCGGCCTCAAGCACGTCATTGCCTGCGTGGAAGCCATGAAGGCCGTGGTGGGCGATGAGATTGGTCTGGCGCTGGACTGCGGGCCAGGTTGGGTGCTGCCGGATGCCATCCGGCTGGCCAAGGCCGTGGAGCCGCTGAATGTGATGTGGCTGGAAGACTTGCTTTCGGGCGACTATAGCCCGTATAACCTGGCCGACGTTTACCGCGATCTAACCATGAGCACCTCGACCCCCATCCACACCGGCGAGCAGGTTTACCTGCGCCACAACTTCAAGGAGCTGGTGGAGCGGCACGCCGTGCGCATCATTGGCCCCGATCCGGAGGATGTTGGCGGGCTGGCGGAGCTGAAGTGGGTGGCGGAGTATGCCGACCTGCACGGCATCCTGATGGCGCCGCATGGGATCTACGATGGGCTCATTGGGCTGGCCGGGCTGGTGCAGGTGTGCGCCACGCTGCCGCAGAACTACATCGCCTTTGAGTACCCGGTGGGCAAGCCCGATTGGTGGTACGACATCATCCAAGGGCTGCCGAACCCCATTGTGAAGAACGGCCTGATCGACGTCTGGGACACGCCCGGCCTGGGCGTCTCGTTCGACGTGGACAAGGCCATCCAGTACCTGCCCGAGGAAGACAAAGACTTCTTCGAATAGCACAACCTCTGGCGGGCAGGGCAGCGCTGGCGTTGCCCTGCCCGCCAGGGCGTTCCCCCCCAGCCGCGCTTTCCCGCTACGAACCCTGGTGCAACATAATGTTTCGCAAGAAACATTATGTCCGTACGCTTGCTTCCGCCACCAGTGCCACTTCTCGCGAGGCGGCCATTTTTGCCGTTAAAACCACTTGTGCCACTTGTGCCACTTCTAAACAGGTACTCGCACCAGCCTATTTCAACACGACATCCTTGATTGCCGTAGACGCCTTGAAGTATCCGCACGGCGGCTATTCTTCCTGTTTCTATTTACCAGGGACCGTTCTCGACAATCTCGTTCATGACCTCCGGCAGCAGCGTGATGCCCAGGCCGGGGCCGTTGGGCACCTGCAGGTTGCCGTCCTTGACGGTGATGCCCTCGGCCGCCATCTCCTCGTACAGGTACTGGCCGCGGCCGGGGATGCGGCTCTCGGTCATAACGAAGTTGCGCACCGAGGCGCCGTAGTGGCCGGTGGCGATCAACTGCACATAGCTGCCGGCCATGTGCGTGGCGATGGGAATGTAAAACATCTCGGCCAGGTCGGCGATCTTGCGGCCGCCGGTGAACCCGCCGATGAAGGCCAGGTCCGGGTGGATGGCGTCCACCGCGCCATTCTGCATGAATTGCAGAAACTCGGCCGGATGCTCCAGCTTCTCGCCGGTCATCACGCGCACGCGTGACGAATTCCGGAACGACTTCCAGGTGTCGGAGTACATCACCGGCAGGCCGTCCTCAATCCACAACGGCTTGATGGCCTCCACCGCGTCGGCAATGCCCAGGGCGGTGGGCAGGTCCCACTCGTTGTGGCAGTGAATGATGATGTCGTGTTCCCAGCCCAGCGCCTCGCGCACGTTCTCAAAGCCCAGCCGGATCAGCCGCAGCTCGGTGGGGGTGAGCATCTTGGACAGCTTGCCGCCCTGGTAGCGGCCGCCCTGCAGCTTGGTGCCGTTCTTGTAGTTGATGTGTTCAAAACCGAGCTTGACGGTTTTGAAGCCCAGCGGATCAGCGCGGAACTCCTGGCCCCAGTCGCGGCAGGCCACCGGATCGGACCAATCCACCGGCCCGGCGTTGTTGACGTACATGGGAATTTCTTCGCGGAAGCGGCCGGTGAGCAGCCGCGACACGGACTGGTTCAGCAGCTTGCCGGCGATATCCCACATGGCGTTCTCGATGCCGCTGATGGTGGGATTTTGCGTCCAGTGCGCGTGCCACTGGGCCTGCATGCGGATCATGTTGGCATACGCCTTCTCGATGTCCAGCACATCCTGGCCCAGCAATTGATCGCGCATATAGTCGATGTAGCTCTGGGCCACGGTCGCCGGCAGGCCGGCCTCACCAATGCCTTCAATCCCGGCATCAGTCTTCACCCGGATCAGCGATTGGATGCCGTGGTTCTTAAGCTGGTAGGCCTTGATCTCGGTGATGTGCACCCGGCCTTTCTCGGTCTCGGGCAGTGTGGATATATCGGTCATGCCTGCATTCTCCTTTGTTCTGCCAGCCAAAACCTGGCAGGTCGTGGGGACCCGCCAGGTTTCGCTGTGCGCGGTTAGTGGGGGATAGGCGCGCCCGCCTCAAGCAGGCGCTCGGCGCTCAGCTCATCCCACAGCGCGGGCGGAATTTCGGCGTTCACAGCCGCCAGCGCCTGGGAGAATTCAGAGATGGAGTTGGCGCCAATGACCAGCGTGCGCACCGCCGGATGCGCCAGCGGGAACTGCAGCGCCGCGGTTTGGAGCGTTACGCCATGCCGGTCGCAGATGGCCTGCAGCCGCTGGACTCTTTCCATGATCTCGGCCGGCGCGGTAGCATATTGAAAGCGCGCGCCCGGCACGGCCCCAGTGGCCAGGATGCCGCTGTTGTACACGCCACCCAGGAACAAGGCGATGCCTTTTTCCTGGCACAGCTTGAGCAGCGGCAGCGAGGTTTGTTCCAACAGGGTATAGCGCCCGGCCAGCAGCAAGCAATCCACGTCGGCGTGCTGGGCAAACTCGGCCAGCATCTGCCATTGGTTCATGCCAGCGCCGACCGAGCGCACCACGCCTTGGTCGCGCAGCTCGCACAAGGTGGGGAAGGCGACATCGAGCGCGGCCTGCTTGTGGTTGTCGGCGTCGTGCACGTGGGCGATGTCGAGATATGACAGGCCCAGGCGCTTGAGGCTGCCCTCGATACTGCGCAGGATGCCGTCGCGGGTAAAATCGTTGATGGCGGAGGCGCCACCGGGCTGGATGGCCCAGCCGGCCTTGCTGGTCACACGGTAGCTACTGCGGTCCACGCCTTTCAGCGCGGCGCCCAGCCAGTTTTCGCTGTCACCATTGCCATACAGCGGCGCGGTGTCGAAAAAGGGGCTGGGCTGGGCCAGCACAAATTCCACCAGGGCGGGGATATCCTTTGGCTGAATGGCGTTTGGCTGCTGCCAGGCGCCGGTGCCTAAACCGATCCTTGGCAGCGGCGGGTTGGCGAGACGAGAGGTCGTTGGGGTCATGAACCCATCTCCAGTGTGTAGGTGTGTTGGTTGAAATAAACGGGCGCGTTAGCGCTTAAGCGAGTGCTCCGGCACGAAACCGAGCAGTTTTTCGGCCTTGGCGCTGTTGACCAGTGAGCCGTACTGGGCCAGGCCGGGGCTGATTTTGGCATCGGGGAAGTATTGCCGGGCATATTCGGCCGAGGGCATATCCAGGCAGGTATCGGGCGCCCCGACCAGCAATACCTCGTGGGAGTTAGGTGGCAGGTCGACCGTGGCGGCCAGGTACGCGGCGCGGGCCGCGTCCAGGACGTGGATCCAGGTGAAGAGCGCCATCCAGGGCTGCAGCGGGTTCTTCATCGGCAGCGTTTCAAAGTTCGGCTGGTTGAAGATGGTGGGATAGCGGATGCTGACGACGGTCAACCCCCAATGCTTGCCAAACGCATCGGCCAGGGTTTCGCCCACGAATTTCGACAGGCTGTAATCCTCCTGGGGCGAGACGGGGTGTTCTTCATCGATGGGGAAGTAATCATAATGAATCGGGGTGAGGGGTGTGACGGTGTGGTTCACCTGCAAACTGGAGGCAATCACCACGCGCTTGATGCCCAGCCGTGCGGACGCTTCCAGAATGTTCCAGGTCATGCCCACATTGTTAAAAAAGGTATGGGCCGCCGGATAGACGCGCTGGGAGGCGATGGCGGCCAGGTGAATCACCGCATCCGCCCCGGCCAGCACGTCGTACACCTGGCCCAGGTCGGTCAGCTCGGCGCTGAGGAAGCGGGTGGGGTCGCCGACGCCCGGCCGCCCGCTGACATCGGTGGCCAGGACATCGGCCCCTTGCTGCTGACAATAGAGCGCCGTTGGCCCCCCCAGCAAACCGCGCGCCCCAGTTACGACGATACGCATGTTGCTAGGCTCCTTCGCGTTCAATCATGGTGATGGCGGCCTTCATCCAGCCCATGGCAAAGGCCATGCCGGCCTGCCACGGGGCGGCGCACTCCGGCAGCGGTGTATGGTCGGGAACGAGGACGCCGTCATAGTGGTTGCGGTGCAGAATGCGCAGGACGCGGATCATATCCGTGTCGCCCTCATCCACGAAGACCTCGCGATAGTGCGGCACCTTGCCGCGCACGTTGCGGAAGTGAATGTAACCGATGCGTCCCATCTGGCTGACTTTGTCCACCAGGCTGTATAGGTCGCCCTCGGCCATCTCGGCCACGGTCCCCAGGCACAGCTCCAGGGTATTGGCCGGGCTGGGATTCACATCCAGGATGGCGGCGTAGCGCTCGGGCGTGTACGACAGGCGGTGGGCGCCGCGCAGCACCGGCATGGGCGGGTCGTCTGGGTGAAGCGCCAGGCGCACCCCGGCCTCCTCGGCCACCGGCACCATCTCGTTGATGAAGGCGCGGAAGCGCTGCTGGATCTCCTGGTCGGACACGGACGGCAGAACGTGGGTGGTATCCGCCGGGTCAAAGTGGGCAGGATCGTACACCATGTTCCAAACCATGCCGGCCGGGATGGGCGGCTGTTCCATGTCATCGAAACCGACCGACACCGCCCCGCCGCGGGCGCTGGGGCTTGGCACCTGCCCCCACACCCCGGCCACGCTGAAGTAATAGCCCATGACGCGTATGCCCACGCGTCCCAGGTCGCGAATGAGCTGCTTCAGCCGCTCCATCTGCTCCGCGCGGCGCGGGCCGTCCAGCAGCACGTCGTACCAGTGCGAAGGCGCAAAGTTTTCCAGCGCCTCCAGCTCCAGGCCTTCCGAGTTGACCAGGGCTTTGAGATCGCGCAGCCCCTCATAAGTCCACAGCGGATCGTTTGGATCCGAAAGCCCGTGCCCGGCTGCCCGGCCATATTTGGTGATGAGCTCGGCGTTGGCGGGCGTGGCCGAGCCTGGCGGGTGTGCGACGATGTGCGTGGCGCCCATCTGCCGGGCAAACCGCAAATGCTCGGCAGTGAGCATATTGCGGTAAAGACCAAATCCAAGTTTCATTGTATGATTCCTTTCTCGCAGCAATCATACCTCCATCCGAACTCTAGCCCAATTGCAAAGATAACTGATAGCCGCATGCGCAACCTCTTCAGTCGTATTTTCGGCAACCTGACCGACAACTCCTGGTATCTGGTCATTGAAGTTTTTTGGGCCTCGATTGCCGCCAGCGGGCTGTCGTTTGTCGGGGCATATGCCATCCGCCTGGGTGCTTCAAATTCGGCCATCTCGCTGCTCAGCTCGGTGCCGGCGCTCATGGCGGCTGTGCTGCTGCTGCCATTCGGCAACTTTCAACAATCCCTGGCGCGGCCCACGCGCTGGGTGATGTTCAGTCTGCTGCTGGCGCGCCTAGGCACCAGTTTGTATGTCATCATTCCCTGGGTACATGTGGACGCCCTGCCGGCCGGCACGCTGGTGGTGATCTGCGCGGCGCTCTTAACCATCCCCAGCAATTTCTTCAATCTGGGGTTTGTGCCGTTCCTGGCCCAGGTTTTGCCCGAAAATCAGCGCGCGGACACATTCGCGGCGCGCAATGTCATCAGCGGCGTGGTGGTGTCACTCCTGACCTATTTGTTCGGGCTGTGGCTGATCCACGCCGCATTCCCGGGCAATTATCAGGCGATGATGGCCGTGGCCTTGACGACCTCCCTGGTGAGCTGCTGGTATCTGCTGAAAGTGAAGGTGACCGAGCCCGCCCGCGCGGCGCCGGCGCGGGCGCGGGCCGATTGGCGAATGTACTTCAAGGAGTGGCTGGCGTTTTTCAAAGCGGCCTGGAAAGTCAGGCCGTTTGTCCAGATCACCATCAATACATTTTTGTATGCCATGGGCATGTGGGCGGCCGGCCCGCTGCTGCTGCTGTACTATGTTCGCACCCTGGGCGCTTCGGATGCATGGATCGGCGCGTTGGCCTCCGTGACCAATCTGGCGGCCATCTTTGGTTATTTGTTCTGGCAGCGGGTTATCCGGCGGGTGGGCGAGGGCCGCACCCTGCGCTGGACCATTGTCTGCATGGGGATCTATCCTCTGCTGGCCGGCGCTATCCCGTCGTTGACGGCCATCCTGTTCGTAGCGGCCCTGAATGGGGTTTTCACGGCGGGGGTCAACCTAACCCATCTGAACACGTTTCTCACCGCCATCCCGGAAGGCGAACGGCATAACTACACCGCGCTGCACCAGACGCTGATGAACGTGGGCGCTTTTATTTGCCCCACTATCGGCATTTTGCTGGCCAACCAGCTTGGCTTTGCGCCGGTGCTGATGGGCTGCGGGGTGTTGGCCATTGTGGGCGCCTTTTCCTTCTGGGTTTGGCCGGTTGGGCGCTGGGCCCAGCCGGCGACGCCCAGCTTGCCGGCCAATTGACGAGCCAGTGGTATCCGCTGGCCGCGCGGATATTTTCAGGCGACAAAGGATTTCAACGAGGTTTTGGCCGAATTGGATGACGCGGCCCGACGCCTGTAGGGGGCGGGCCGCGTCATCCAATTC
>JAYTFQ010000033.1:0-2386 GCA_043734225.1 Anaerolineales bacterium
CCGATACGCGGGTCGGTTTCGCCAACCGCCACCAGGCGGGCCACGCAATCTTCTGCCAGGATGGTGTCTTCATTCAAGACCAGCACCCAATCCGCTCCCTGATCCAGCGCCCAGGCCAGGCCGACATTGTTCCCGCCGGCATAGCCGCGATTATTGGTCAGGGGCAAGATGTGCGTTTGCGGATAGGCGTGTTGGATGGCCTCGAAGGAGCCATCGGTGCCCGCGCCGTTCACCACGACGCTGGTGTGCGGCGTGTAGCTGCTGTGCGCCAGGGACTCCAGGCAAGCCAGCGTGTCGTCGCGCCGGTTTGTATTCAAGATCACGCTCACCACGCGCGCGGCGCTCATGCCCGCGCGCCCAAGTGGCGCCGGCGCCAGGCCCCGAACACGCGCCGGTACCAACTCAGCTTTCGCGGCCAGTCGCCGCGCACTTTGGCGGCAAAATCGCTCAGTTGGTCGGCGGCCAGCACGGTGATCCGGCGCAAGTCATATGGGTCGCGGTTGGCGCCTCCCACGTAGCCGGTGGGACACGAGCAGGCCGTGAGGTAGCCCGCCTGCCGCGCAAGGTCTTTCACCTGGGCATTGAAGCGGCTGTACGGATAGGCCAGATGGTCCACCGCCACGCCCAGCGCCTGTTGCAAGTCTGCCCGCGAGGCGCGCAGTTCTTGTTCAGCCACGGCGGGCGGCGCCGCGTTGAGATCGGCGTGGTTCACGGTGTGCGAGCCAAACCGTATGCCCGTGGCGGCCAGCTCGCGCGCTTCCTGCCAGGTCAGCAGCGGCGCGCGGCTCAGGCTGCCCGACCGCCAATCGCTGCTGTGGCCCATGCGGCCGGTCACCAGAAAAATTGTGGCGCTGAAGCCGTATTCGGCCAGGATCGGCCAGGCATGGGTGTGGTTGTCGCGATAGCCGTCGTCGAAAGTGATGATGATCGATTTCCCGGTCTGGCGCAGACGGGCACTGCTGGCCGTCTGTAGCCAATCCGCAAGCGCCACGGTCTGATAGCCGGCCGTGTGCAGCCAGCGCATCTGAGCGGCAAAGGCGGTTCTGGAAACGGCATGCAGTTCTTCCGGCTGCTGGTCGGTAACTTCGTGGTACATCAATATGCGCATGGTTCAATAGTAATCGTGATCGCCCATCGATAGAAACCAGTTGTCTAATTGGGTGGCGGCCGGGCCCAGCCCGGGGCCGCCCACGCTGCGCACAATCAAGGGCGTGGCATATCTCAGCCAGCCCGGCAGCAGCCGGTTGGGCCAATACACAAAGCCGGCGTGTTCCAGCCAGCGCACGTAGCGCGTGTGCTGGGGCAGCATCCAGCACTGCAGTTGCGCGCAGCCCGCTTCTCGGGCGCGGCTGGCCGCCTCGACCAGCAGCCCGTGTCCGGCCGCGGCCTCGAGCGGGTCTACCATAAATTCAACCACACTCGCCACCGGCTGGTGTGCCTGGACGGCCAGGACCACATACCCGGCCAGTTGGTCCGCGCGCATGGCCGTGAGGATAACATAGTCGTGCAGTGGGTTTTGCTTGTAACGCCAGGTTAGATACGCCGCGTCGCGGATGGTGGCAATGGCCAGTCCGCCGCTTACCTGCTGCCAGAGTTGGTCAAAGCGCGCATCGAACTGATCGGTCTCGCTGATCTGCAGTCCAGCGGGCGCGGGGGCCGGGCCGCTGGCGCGGGCGCGCCCAGCCGCGGCGGCCAGCCGGTCGAGCCAGGCTTTGGGTCCTGGTCGGCCCAGTGAGGCGCCCAGCATCCTGCCCTGGATGACCTTGACGAAACGCGGCGCCGCGCCGACCTCGGTATAACCGAATTGTCCAACAAATGGGGTGCGCACCGCGGCTGCCGGAAAGACGTATGCCAGGCGTGTGCCGGCGGCATCCAGGCGTTGGTAGGTTTGGCGGGCCAGTTGGGCAAAGAGCTTCTGGCGCCGATAGTCGGGCGCCACCATAGCGTCGACGGCCTGCATGGCCAGCGTGGTCTCGGCGCCGAGTTTAAGGCGTGCGGGCGTGTGGCTAAAGCTGGCCACCAGCCGGCCAGCCCTCACCGCGCAGGCGCCGACCGCGGCGCCGGCCGGGTTCTGGAAGTATTTCCAGTCGACAAAGGCATCCGTCCAATCGACCTCAAATGCGGCGCGAGCCAGCGCCATCAGCCCCGCTATGTCGCCCGGGACGATTTCGCGCAGCACGAGGCCTGTTGGGGTGGTCACGCTGGTGCCCCTGGCGCGGCCGGGGGCAGGGCGGCTGGATCGGCCATCGTCCCCGCGGCGAGGTTGGCATAGATGGCGGACAAGGCCGCCATCTCTTCGTCTGCGGTATGCACCGCTGGAATGCCGGCCCGCAGGTGTGGCATCAGCTCTGGCTGCGCCAGTAAATCCCTCAACGCCGCGGCCAGC
>JAYTFQ010000034.1:0-7164 GCA_043734225.1 Anaerolineales bacterium
CGGCCGCCGTTCAAGATCATGAGCGACCAGACCCTGGTGGAGATTTCCCGCACACAGCCAGACAGCCCAGACGGCCTGGAGGGCTTGCCGGGCATGACCCCGCCTCAAATTCGCCGGCATGGCCTGAAGCTGATTCAGGCGGTGCGGCACGGCCGAGAGGCGGGCCCGGTGCGCCCGCCGCACGTGGAGCGCGAGCCGGACAGCGTGCGCGACCGCTACGAGCTGCTGCACCAATGGCGCAAGCGCCGAGCCCAAGCGCGCGGTGTGGAATCAGATGTGATTGTCCCGCGCGATGCTCTGTGGGAGCTGGCCCGGCGCAACCCGGCCTCCGCCGAAGCTCTGGAGAGTTTGGAGCACTTGGGCCCCTGGCGGCGCGCCACCTATGGGGCGGAAATCCTGGCCCTTCTGAAGGCTGAAGGCTGAAGGCTGAAGGATCGCTTCGCGGGCTGAAGGACCCAGCACCTGACATCGCACGGCGGTACGGGATGCTGGGGTTTGGGCAGTTGTGAAGATGGCGGTTGCGGCCGCCATGGCGCACTTTGCGCTGTCGTTTGTTCTGACTGCCTGTGATGGCGCCTGCCAGCCTTAAACAAACCAGCTTCGTGCCATTCGCGCGGAGCGGATTGTGGCCGAAGCTGTTTTTTGTGGCGGAGAGGGTGGGATTCGAACCCACGGTGACCCTAAAGCCACAACGGTTTTCGAGACCGTCCCATTCGGCCACTCTGGCACCTCTCCACTTCAAATTATAACATGCGTGACAGCCCAAAGAATTCGTCCGTCGCGTATTGGTCCGCGGCGAAATGCCGGCCCTCGACGATTTTCCCGCCCGCAAATTGCCAGCGCACGCACCACTGCGTGTCCAGATTATGGCCGTCGGCGCGGTCTGTCCGGACGTGCTGGCTCTCCACCACGTAGGCGTCGTTGGCTTCGCGGAACACCACCTCGGCTTTGACGTTGGATTGCCCCATCACGCCGCCCATGCTGTCAAAGAAGGCCACAATGGCCTCCGCGCCGCGATGCGTGCCGCTGAAGCGATTGCGCCCCGGAAACACCCAGGCCGCGCCGTCCGCCAGCACCGCCCGCAGCGCGGTCAGGTCGTGGCGGCCGTAGGCGTCGAAGAATTGGTCGATCAGTTCAAAGTTGGCGTGGGTCATCTTCAACTCCAGTGGCGGGGCCAATGACGGCGGGTTGGGCGGGCCGGTCAGGCGGCCGGCAGCGGCAGCCGGGCGGCGGCATCCACCAGGCCCAGCGCCCGCAGCTCCAGCCAGAAGTCGGGTGGGATGGGGTGCTCGAATAGACGCGCGTTGGACTCGGCCTCAGCGGCCGAGCGGGCGCCTGGGATGACGCTAACAACCGCCGGGTGCCCAAAGGGGAATTGCAGGGCGGCGGCGGGCAGGGGCAGGTTGTGGCGGGCGCACACAGCTTCAATCTGGCGGGTGAGCTGGAGAATGTCCTCCGGCGCCGGGGCGTAGTTGTAGTAGGCGTCCGGCACGGCGCCGGTGGCCAGGATGCCGGAGTTGTACGGGCCGCCGATGACGATGGCGATGCTCTTTTGCTCGCACAATGACATGAGCGGCTCGGCGGGCGCGTGTTCCAGCAGCGTGTAGCGCCCAGCCAGCAAAAAGCAATCAAAATCGCCGGCCCGGGCGAAGTCGGCCAGCATTTGCCACTGGTTCATCCCCAGCCCAATGGCCTTAACCACGCCTTGCGCCCGCAGATCGTGCAGCGCGGGATAGGCGCCGGCCATCACCTCGCCAAAGTGGCTCTTCGCGTACAGGTCGACGCCGCGCTGGGTGCTGACGCTTTCATCCGGGTCATGGATCAGCGCGATCTCAACGTGATCGGTCCGCAGCCGCTGCAGGCTGCCTTCGAGCGAGCGCAGCACGCCGTCGCGCGAATAGTCGAAGCGGGTGGCAAACGGCAGCGGGTCTTGAAAGACGTCCGGCGGGACCGCTTCTGCCGGCCGCGGATCGAGAGCGTAGCCGACCTTTGTGGAGATGACCAGTTCGCCGCGCGGCAGCGGCGCGAGCCCCGCCCCGAGACGGGTCTCGCTCCGGCCGTGACCATACAGCGGCGCGGTATCGAAGTAGCGAATGCCCGCCTGGTAGGCGGTCTGAATCGTATCGAACGCGGCCTGTTCCGAGACGGCGCTGTACATGTTGGCGAAGGCCGTGCCGCCCAGGCCAAGCGGTGTGACCTGCACCGAAGTCCGCCCCACGGAACGTTTTTGGCCGATGTTCATGGCCGTTACTTTAGCAGATATTTTCGCAACTTGCCTCTTGACGGTCAGGCCGCCTGGTAGAACAATTACCCTCATGCCCTACACCACACTCATCTCCACCGCCGAACTGGCCGCCGCGCCGGATGCGGCCATAGTCGATGCCCGTTTTGAGTTGGCTTACCCCGACAAGGGCGAAGCCGACTACCGCGCGGCCCATATCCCCGGGGCCGTGTACGCGCATCTCGACCGCCATCTGAGCGGCCCCAAGACCGGCGGCAACGGCCGCCACCCCATGCCCGACCTGGACAGCTTCAAGGCCCAACTGGGCCAGTGGGGCATCGCTGACGGGGTGCAGGTAGTCGTCTACGATCAGGCGGATGGCATGCACGCCGCGCGCCTGTGGTGGATGCTGCGCGCGCTGGGGCATGACACGGTGGCGGTGCTGGATGGCGGCTGGGAGAAATGGCAGCGCGAAGGCCGGCCAACGCGCGCCGACGACGAGCGCCGGCCGGCGCGCGTGTTTACCGGCGGACCCATCCTGGCGGGCACAGTGACACCCGAGCAGGCCGGCTGGATGGGCGCTGACCCGGCGGCGCGCCTGCTGGACGCCCGCGCCCCCGAGCGCTACCGCGGCGCGGAGGAGCCGATTGATCCGGTCGCCGGCCACATTCCGGGCGCAGTCAACTATCCATACCGGCGCAGCGTCCAGCCGGATGGCACCTTCAAACCGGCGGCTGAGGTGCGCGCCAGCCTGGAGACGGTGCTGGCCGGCGCTGCGGGCGCGGCGCTTGCGGCGCCGCTGGATGCCGCGGCCTATTGCGGGTCGGGCGTGGCGGCCTGCCACGTGGTGCTGGCGGCGGAGTATGCTGGCTTGCCGGGCGTGAAGCTGTATCCGGGCTCGTGGAGCGAGTGGATCGCCGACCCGCGCCGGCCGGTGGAACTGAGTCTGTAGCGATTGACGCGGCTGGCTGAGGCGGGCGAGAGCGGCTGGCCGGCCCAGGCCGCGATGGCTCTGCGCGCGACCATGCTGGGCGTCGTCTTGCTCCTCATCATCGCGTTCATCGAACGGCTGATGGCCATGAAGCCGCGGCTCTGGTAACGGCCTCAGCGTTGTGCCAATGGCAGATACAGGCGCAGCTTTGGCTCCACCGGCGTCAAGTATTGCAGCACGCGCGCATTTCCGCCATCCGCCACCAACAGGTCGCCCTGGGCGTCCAGCGCGATCATCTTCGGCTGGGACAGGCTGGTCTCGCTGGCGGCGTCTGAGGCGTTGGATGTGTTGGTGGTGAAGTTTGGTTGGCCAAATACGCGGTCGGCGCTGAAGTTGCCGCCTGGCCCGAAGGGATTGTCATATTCCAACACCCGATTGTTACCGGCGTCGCTGATATTGACGTTGCCATCCGGGTCCACCGCCACGCCGAGCGGCGCATACAGGCTGTTCGGACCGAGCGCCGGATTGTTAGCGGCTTTGCTCGTCAGGTTCGGCTGGCCAAATACCGCGCTCGCTGCCGCCCCCGTGCTCGCCCCGGCCGGGTAGACCAGCACCCGGTTATTGGAAAAGTCCGCTAGATACAACCGTCCGGCCTCGTCGAACGCGATCTGCACCGGCGCGGCCAGGCTGACCGCGGAGGCGTCGGCGTTGCCCCGGTTGGGGAGATTCGCATTGAAGCCGACCTGTCCCAGCACCTGATCGGCGACCGCGTCACTGGTGAGCGGCGCGTCAAAGATCAGAACCCGGCTATTGATTGAGTCAGACACAAACAAGTTGCCGGCGGAGTCCAGCGCCACAGCACGTGGCTGCGCCAGGCCGAGGGCGTTCACGCCACTGTAGTTGGCGGTGGTGCCCGTCAGCGTGGCTTGCCCAAACACTCGATCGGCCACGGCGTCATTGGTCGCCGGCGCGTCGAACTCCAACACACGATTATTCAAGGAGTCGGCCACGTACAAGTTTCCGGCCGCGTCCAGTGCCAGGCCCTGAGGTGTATGTAACCCGGCGCTTCCAGCGCCGGCCTCAACACAGAACAGGTCCAACTGGCCCAGTACCCGGTCCGCCGGCTGAGCATTGCTAAAAGCGGCGGCGCTGGGCCAACTTAGTACCCGGTTATGGGTCGAATCGGCCACGTACAGCCGTCCAGTATGTGGGTCGACCGCTGTCGCCGCCACACCGCCACCCAGGCCTCGGGCGCTGACGTACCCCAAGCTAACCGTGTCTGGATATGTTTGCGCAAAATCCGGCTGCCCTAATTCCGCGTCAGCCTGCTGGTCGTGCCGCAAACCAAAGTAAAGCGCGATCGAGGTGTCCTGGCTGCCGCCGCCCGGGCCGGGGTTGATCACCGTCACATCGCCGCTGGACTGCGTACTGATATCGCTGGCGGAGATGGCCGCGACGACAAATTGAGGGCTGATGAAGGTTGTTGGCCGGTTGGCGCCGTTCCAGCGGACCACGGTGCCTTTAACAAATCCGCCGGCGGAGCCGCTGGTGATGAGCAGATTGAAGCCCGGTCCACCGACTGCCACCGTATCGGGCGACAGGGTTATCCCCAACGACAGCGGCGGAAAATTTTGTGGCCGGTCAAAACGCAGCACCCGGCTGTTGTCGCGATCGACGACGATCAGGTTCTGGCCTGGGTCCACCGTCAGCGCCACCGGATGGTACAGCGTATTGGCGCTGATCGTCCCGCCCTTGTTCAGCACCGTGGTGGTAAAGCTGCCGGCCTGCCCCAGCACACTGTCGGCGGTGGTGTCAACGTTGCCTATGAACGCGTAGCGCAGCACACGGTGGTTGCCAAAGTCGGCAACATACAGGCTTTCGGCCGAGTCAATGGCCACCCCGCGCGGGTCGTTCAGGCTGTTGGCGCTTGCGCCGCCGTTGTTGACACTGTGGGCCGAAAATGAGCCGCCTTGTCCATAGACCGCTGATGCAATCGGGATAGTGGCAGGTTTGAAAACCAACACCCGGTTGTTATTCGCGTCGGCCACGGCCAGGGTCGTGTTTTGAATGCCGCCACCAATGCCGCCCAGGACCGCCAGCGCGAAGGGATTGTCAAAGCCGCTGGCGTTCACTGTCCCACTGCCGGCGTTGGCCATGTTGGTGTTGAAATGATTGTTTTGGCCGGTGACATAGTCGGCCGAAACGTCGCCGTCGTGCGCAAAAATCAGCACCCGGTTGTTCAAGCTGTCGGCTACGTACAAGTAACCGGCATCATCCACCGCCAGGCCGCGCGGCCCGTTCAGGCTGTGGGCGCTGATGCCGCCCTTGTTGGCCGTGCCGGTGGTAAAGCTGCCGCCCTGGCCAAACACCAGGCTGGCTGCCTGGCCGCTGGTCACTGGCGCCGCGTAGACCAGGATGCGGTGGTTGCCATAATCCGAGATGAACAGGTTTCCGGTGCGGTTGTCCACCGCCACCGCCGCCGGGCTAGACAGGGTCAACGCGCTCGGCGCGCCGCCGCGGTTGGAAGCGTGCGCCGTGAAGCTGGCTTGTCCGAGCACCAGATCGGCCGCCTGCCCGTTGCTGAAGGCGGCCGAATCCGGCCAGCCCAGCACCCGGTTATTGGCGAAGTCGCTGACGTACAGCCGGCCGCTCCGCGGGTCCACCACCACGCCGTCGGCGGTGTCCAGTCCCACGCCGCCTACGCTGCCGCTTCCCGCGTTAAGGCTGCCGTGGCTCATGTCTGCCTGGCCCAGCACGCGATCGGCGGTGGTGTCGCCGGCGGCGGCCACGGCCGGCAGCGGCGGCGCCAGCGTGCCCAGCAAGGCCAGGGCGAGCGCGATTGAAGTCAGCGGGTGACGCCAGCGGGTGTTTGCCATTACCGTTGTTCCTCGTATAGCCTGCTCGACCCATTCACAAGGTGAGGTTCAAGTTTAGGCTCGCGCCCGCCAAGTGTCTATAGTACTTGCTCTAGCGCGCAGGGCTTGCGCCCGCCTCGCGGGTAGCGTAACATATACTTCTGACGAAAGGAAAACTATTTGAAAACCTACCTCCTGCCTCACACCGATCTGCACATCACCCGCCTGGCCTATGGCTGCATGAGCCTGGCCGGCTGGGACAGCAACCCGCCCACCCACGTCGACCGCAAGCGCGCCGCCTCGATGCTGGAAACCGCGCTGGAGCTGGATATCAACTTCTTCGATACGGCGGATATCTATGGCCGGGGCAAATGCGAAACCGTGTTTGGCGAGGCGCTCAAGCAGTTGTCGGGCGCGCGCGACAGCCTGCTGATCCAGACCAAGTGCGGCATCCGCTTCCAGGATGATCCGCCCGGCACGCCGCAGCGCTACGATTACAGCTATGAGCACATCGTGGCCTCAGTCGAGGGCAGCCTGCGCCGGCTGCAGACCGATCACATCGACGTGCTGTTATTACACCGCCCGGATGCCCTGGTTGAGCCGGACGAGGTGGCGCGCGCCTTCGACGAGGTGCAGCGCGCCGGCAAGGTGCGCCATTTCGGCGTCAGCAATCACAGCCCAATGCAGATGGACCTGCTCAAGAAATCCCTGAAGCAGCCTATCGTCGCCAACCAGTTGGAGTTCAACCTGCTGCACGGCAACCTGGCCGAGCTGGGCATCTTCATTAACCAACTGGCGGCGCACTACACCGCCGCCGATGGGCTGCTCGACTATTGCCGTTTGAACAATATCCTGGTGCAGGCGTGGTCGCCGGTGGCCGGCGGGCGGCTGATTGACCCCCCGGCCGACGCCGCGCCCCTGGTGAAGGCCGCGGCCAAGGCCGTGGCCGCGCTAGCCGCCGCCAAACACACCAGCCGCGAAGCCATCGCTCTGGGCTGGATCCTGCGCCACCCGGCTGGCATTCAGCCGATTGTCGGAACCGCCAAACCCGAGCGCCTGCGCCTGAGCGCCGAAGCCGACCAGGTGGAGATCACCCGCGAAGAGTGGTACACCCTGCTGGAAGCCGCCCGCGGCGCCACCGCCCCTTAAAAGTCTGG
>JAYTFQ010000035.1:0-5353 GCA_043734225.1 Anaerolineales bacterium
GGCCGGAACCGATACGACGGCCGAGCAGCATGACTGGGTGACAGCCAGTGTGCCCATGCGCGCCTACAGCGATGACGAGATCGCGGCGTACGTGGCCACCGGCAACCCGTTGGACAAGGCCGGGGCGTATGCCATCCAATTTGCCGCCTTTCAGCCGGTGGACCGGGAGCACTTCACGGATTGCTTCGCCACGGTGATGGGCCTGCCCATGTGCACGCTATTACGGCAACTGGCCCAGATTGGCGTCGAGGCGCCGCTGGCGCAGCGCGAACCGCCGGGCGATTGCCACCACTTTGAACCGGGCGCCTGCCCGATTTATCCGCGAATCGATAAGGGAATGTGAGAATAGAAAGAAAAAGAGAGAGAGAGAGAAAGAGCGGGCCGGCGCGGATGCTGGCCGGGGCGCTGCTGGCGGTTGTGCTGGCGGCCTGCAGCGGGCTCACGGCGCAGCTGCCCACCCAGGCACCTCCGCCGACGGCCAGCGCGACGCCCAATACGCCTGACGCGGAGGGCGCGGCGGCCACCTTTCTAGACGCCTGGCATCGGGGCGATTTTTCGGGGATGTATTCGCTGCTGTCGCCGCTGAGCCAGGCCGCTACCAGCAAAGCAGACTTCACGGCCCGCTACCAGGCGCTGGTGACCGGCGCCAGCCTGACATCAGTGGACGCGAATGTGCTAGCGGTGCTGAAGAACGGCGACACGGCCCAGGTGCAGTACGAGGTGGACCTGCACACGGCGGTGGTGGGCACCATCACGCGCAAGATTGAGATGCCGTTGGTCTACGTCGAAGGCCGCTGGGCAATCTCCTGGACCGATGGGCTGATCTTGCCGGAACTGGCCGGCGGCGGCGGCCTGCATCTCGATCACAGCGTGCCGGCCCGGGCCAACATTTACGACCGCAACGGGCTGGGGCTGGCGGTGCAGGGCGAGGCGGTGGCCGTGGGCGTGCAGCCCGGCCAGATCCAGGACGAGCCGGCGGTGCTGGCGGCGCTGTCAGACCTGCTTGGCCTATCGCCCGAAGCCATCAAGCAAAAATACATCAACGCCCACCCGGATTGGTACGTGCCGATTGGCGAAGTGTCGGCCGCGGACATCCAGCCGCGGCTGGCCGAGCTGACCAAGCTGGGCGGCATCATCCTGACGCGCTATTCCACCCGCTTCTATCCCAACAGCGGCGTGGCGCCGCAGGTGGTTGGCTACCTGGGGAAAATTCAGGCCGACCAACTGGCGGAGTATCAGGGGCGCGGCTACACCGGCGACGAGCGCGTGGGCCAGGCCGGGCTGGAAGGCTGGGGGGAGCAGTACCTGGCCGGCGTGCGCGGCGGCATTTTGTCGGCGGTGCGCCCGGACGGCACAACCACCAAGCTGGCGGAGAGCTCAGCCCAGCCGTCCCAGGCCATCTACACCACCATCGACCGCGCCTTGCAGATGAAGGTGCAGGCCGCGCTGGGCGGCTTCCGCGGCTCGATCGTGGTGATGAACCCCAACGACGGCGAGGTGCTGGCGATGGCCTCCTCGCCCGATTACGATCCCAACCTGTTTGACCCCACCAACCGCAACAGCGCCGATCTGCAGGCGGTGCTGCAGGATCCGGGCAAACCGCTGGTCAACCGGGCCACGCAGGGCATCTACCCGCCCGGCTCGGTGTTCAAAATACCCATGATGGGGGCCGCGCTGCTGTCGGGGCTGTACAACAAAGACACCATGTACACCTGCACCGGCACCTGGAACCTGCTCGGTCCGACTGCGCTGAAATACGATTGGACAGTCACCTTTGGCGTGAAGCCACACGGGGCGATCAATTTGGAGCAGGCGCTGTCGTATTCGTGCGACACCTACTTCTACACAATTGCTTATAACCTGTACAAGCAAAACCCGGACTTCATGTCGCAGGTGGCGCGCCAGTTCGGCCTGGGCGAGTTTACCCAGGTGGGCCAGGTGGCCGAGGCGCAGGGGCTGATGCCCGACCCGGCCTGGAAGCAGGCCAACTATGGCGAGGCCTGGGTGCCGGGCGATAGCGTGAACATGGGCATCGGCCAGGGCTATGTGCTGGTGACGCCGCTGCAAATCGCGCAGATGGTCAGCGCGGTGCGCAACGGCGGCACGCTCTACCGGCCGCAGCTGGTGGCCAAGATTGCCCCGCCAGGAGGCGCGTCCAGCTATAAGTTCCAGCCCATCGTCAACAGCAAGCTGCCGGTCAGCGCCGAGCAACTGGCGCTGATCCAGCAGGGCATGCAGGGCGCGGTGAACCTGCCCAGCGGCACCGCGCACGGCGTGTTCCCCAACTTCGTGGTGCCGGTGGCGGGCAAGACCGGCACGGCCGAGGATCCGGCTGGCGGCGCGCCGCACGCCTGGTTTGCCGGCTACACGGAAGGCAATCGCACCGATAAGCCGGATATTGCGATTGTGGTGATGATCGAAAACGTGGGCGAGGGCTCAAAGTACGCCGCGCCGATCTTCAAGCGCATTGCCGAGGACTATTTCCTCGGCCGTCCGTACACGCTTTACCCGTGGGAAAGCGAATTCGGCACCACGGCCACGCCGGGGCCGGGGCCGGCGGCGACGGCGACGGCGACGGGAACGCCTAAGAAGTAAGCGGTTGACTGGTTGATTGGTCAATTGGTAAATTAGTCGAGCAATCAATTCGTCAGTCAGACGCTCGTCGCCTTTTTCATCCTTCAGCCTTCAGCCTTTGCCTTTACTACCCGGCCTCATCGTCAAAGCCCAAAGCGGCTTCTTCCAGGTCCACACCGACCAGGGGGATTTCACCTGCCATCTACGCGGCAAGCTGAAACAGCAGCGCCGGAACACCGACCTGGCCGCCATCGGCGACCGGGTGGAAATCTCGCTCCAGGAAGACGGACAGGGCATGATCGAGACGGTGGCGCCGCGGACAAGGGTGCTGTCGCGCCAGGCGCCGGGCGGCGGCGGACGCGGGGGGCCAAAGTCGCGCGCGGCCCAGGGGGCCGAGCAGGTGCTGGTGGCCAACCCGGACCAGGTGGCCTTTGTGTTTGCCTGCGCCCAGCCGGCGCCGCATCTGCGCATGCTGGACCGGTTTTTGGTAGTGGCCGAAGTGAACAAGCTGCCGGCCATGATTTGCGCCAACAAGGCCGACCTGGCGACACCCGAGGCGGCGCGCGGGCTGTTTGAGCTGTATCGCGGGCTGGGCTATCCGGTGGTGTACACCTCGGCGGCCACGGGAGAAGGCGTGGAAGCGCTGCGGGAGCGGCTGCAGGGCAAGCTCACCGTGCTGAGCGGGCCATCGGGGGTGGGCAAGTCCAGCCTGCTGAACGCGCTGCAGCCGGGGCTGGGCATCCTGGCGCGGGCCGTGTCCGGGGCCAACGCCAAAGGCCGGCACACCACGGTCCATTCCGAGCTGCTGCTGCTGGCGGGCGGCGGCTACGTAGCCGATACGCCGGGCATCCGCTCGCTGGGCCTGTGGGACGTGCAACCCGAAGAGCTAGACGGCTACTTTGTCGAAATAGAGCCTTATGTTGAAATGTGCGAGTTTGGCGACTGCACGCACCTGAGCGAATCCGGCTGCGCGGTGCGCCAGGCCGTGGCGGATGGCCACATCGCGCAGTCGCGCTATGACAGTTATTGCCGGCTGCGCACGGGGGAAGGGTAACTTATAGCAAGAAGCGGGCCAGACGTCTCTACACTGGTACTTTTGGCTAAATTGGGTATTGCGTCTGGGCCAACAGTCCTATATAATCCTCAATTAGTTAGATTCTCATTTGCTTATAATATAGTTCAAACCGGGGGCAATGCCCGTGAAACGCTATCTTAACTTCACCAGCCTCTTGGCCGCGCTGTCGTTGGTGGCTTATGTTGGGCTGACGGCATTCAAGCTGCCCGCGGCGCCTCAACAAGTCGCCAACCCGCCCCAGTACTTCCCCGAGACCGGTCATACCGTCCGCGACCCCTTCATCAATTACTTTCTGTCAACTGGCGGGGTCATGCAGTATGGATTGCCAATCACTGATGAGTATGTAGACCCAAACACCCGCCTGCTGGTGCAGTATTTCCAGAAAGCGCGGTTGGAGTGGCACCCCGGCAATGATGACCCATACAAGGTGCAGCTTGGGCTGCTGGGCAGCGAGTTGGGCAAACAGCAGGCGCCCGTCCCGCTCAGCAAACGCCCCGCGCTGAACGACCCGAACTGCGAGTATTTCGTCGAAACCGGCCACAGTGCCTGCTTTGTGTTCCGCGATTTCTGGCTCAACCAGGGCGCGCTCGACCGGTTTGGCTATCCCATCAGCGAATTCACCATTGAAAATGGGGTGATGGTCCAGTACTTCCAGCGCACCCGCATGGAATGGCACCCGGAAAAAACCAATGGGCAGCGGGTGCAACTGGCGCCGCTGGGCGCCATCTACTTCAACGCCGCCGGGTTTGACCCGACCTTGCTCGATCCGGTTGGAGCTTCCGCCCACCTGGGCCAGGTGACCACCCTGCACGCGCGCGCTTCAGTCTTCAAGCCGGTGGCGGTCGCCAACGACTCGCAGACCTCGTTTGTCTTTGTGACCGACCAGTTCGGCCGGCCGGTGAGCGGCGTGGCGGTAACCCTGATTGTTTACTTCCCGCAAGGCGCGCAGAGCTTCAGCCTGGCGCCAACCAACGCCGGCGGTACCAGCTTCCAGGGCTTCGCCCTGCCCAAGCTGGGGCCAGGCACGATCGTGCCCATGGCCTATGTGCTGTCTTACCCCGGCCTGGCGGACGCGGTGACCCGCACCAGCTGCATGATCTGGTACTAAAACAAAGAAAAACCCAAAACGAGCCCCTGGCCGGCACAGTGTGCCGGCCAGGGGCTCGTTTTGGGTTGCGTCACAATTCGCACCATTTTGGACTGGTATAATCCCAGGATGAGAAGCATCCTACCGGTAAAAGTCCTGCGGTCTGCCTGGCTGTACGTCTTCATTGGTTTTGCGGTATTTGTGCTGGTAGCCGGGGTCATGGCTCAGTGGAGCTATGCGAACAACTCCTGGGTCCATTTCCACGTGGAGGAGCTGCTGGCGCAGGTGCGCGGGCTGGTGACCACCGAGCCCAGCACGGTGCCCAAGCCCGCCCTGGTGTCGGTCGCGCCCACCTTCGCTCCCACGCCCACCAACGTCCCGCCAACCGCCGCGCCCGCCGCCGCCGCGGCTGCCACCAGCCAACCCGGCACCAGCCAGCCGGCGCAGCCAACCAACACCGCCGCGCCGACAGTGGCGCCTACCGCCACCAGCGTGCCCCTGCCGCGGCATGTGGCCCTGACCGGTTTTCATCACGAATACCAACTGTTCAACAACTGCGGGCCAACCACGCTGGCCATCGACCTGAGCTATTGGGGCTGGACCGGCGGGCAGAAGAC
>JAYTFQ010000036.1:0-6873 GCA_043734225.1 Anaerolineales bacterium
CCGCCTGGTCCAGGCTGGCGCGATTGGCCTCGGCCAGACGATCATTGGCGCTGAGCAGCTTGGCGACGACTTCCACGCGTTGGCTCATCCGACGGCCTCTTTCAACGATTCCGCCCCTGGCTCAATATCCAGCGCTTCCAGGTTTAATTCTTCGCCCGCGATCAAGCTGACGCGCACGCTGCCACAGGCCGGGCAGGCCAGTGTTTCGGCCGCGGGCGCATATTCGTGCCGGCAATCGGCGCAGCGAAAGGCGGCCGGCACCCGCCGAAAATGCAACTGAGCGCCAGCGGCCAGCGTGCCGGCGCTGATGAGATCCCAATAGAACTGCACGGATTCGTCGACAACGGACGAGAGCTGCCCAATCACCACGTACACGCCGCTGACGCGCTCCGCCTGGGCGGCTTGAGCGTGCTGGATGGTCAGCGCCAACAAAGCTTCCGTGACCGACAATTCGTGCATGACTGGAGGGTACGGTTTTGCGGGAAATTCAGTTAGTTCCGAAGATCACCATAAAACGATGATGTTTGTCTGTATGCAGGCGGGGCCCAGCCACATAAACTGAATAGGGGATCGACGATATGACGCCCGTCCGCGAAATGTGTGAAATCTGTCACTAAGCAGATCGGCCTTACTCACCCATACTGATCCTAAATAGTTCTGGATCGGGAGCACAGAGACTGCCCCATGAGTGACGCGATGGTAAATTTGCAAATCGATGGCAAGCTGATTGAAGCCGCCGAAAATATGACGGTGCTGGCTGCCGCCCGCCAGGCCGGCATTTTCATCCCCTCGTTGTGTGATCATCCGGCCCTGACGCCTTCCGGCGGCTGCCGCCTATGCATGGTGGAGGTGCACGGCAGCCGCCTGCCGCAATCGGCTTGCACGCTGCCGGTGCGGGAAGGCATGCTGGTGCTGACCGACACCCCGGCCCTGCGCGAGAGCCGCAAATTTGTGCTCGGCATGCTGTTCAGCGAGAGCCCACACCTGTGCCCTTTTTGCCCGGTGAGCGGTGGGGATTGCGAGTTGCAAAACGCGGCTTATAGCCAGCAGATGACCCACTGGCCCACCTCGCCGGGTTGGGCGCCCCGCGCGGTGGATGCGTCCGCGGCCGACTTCATTTTCGACCCCGCCCGCTGCATTTTGTGCCGGCGCTGTGTGCGCGCCTGTGGCGAATTGGTGGGCAATTTCACTCTGGGGGTGCAAGAGCGCGGGATTGAGACGCGGCTGATGGCCGATGCCGGCGTGCCGCTGGGCCAGAGCTCGTGTGTGGCCTGCGGCACATGTGTGCAGGTTTGCCCGACCGGCGCCTTGTTTGGAAAGCGTGCTGCATACCAGGGGCATGCGGTGCAAAGCCAGCGAACCGCCACCCTGTGCGTGGGCTGCAGTGTGGGCTGCGGCCTGGAAGTGGTGACGCGGGATGGGTGCCTGGTGCGCATTGACGGCGATTGGGCGGCCCCGGCCGGCGGCGGGCTATTGTGCCGGGTGGGCCGGTTTGAGCCTTTGGGGGACCAGCGTCAGCGCATTTTGACTCCGCTGGTGCGCCAAAATGGCAACCTGATGCCCGCCAGCTGGTATGACGCGCTGGCAGGCGCCGCCGAAGGGCTGCGCGCGGCTGCCGGGCAAATGGCGGGATTGATCTCGACCCGCCTGCCCGTGGAGTCGCTGGCGGCATTCCGCCAATTGATGGTGGAGCAATTGCATAGCCCATTCGTGGCCGGGCTGGACCAGGGCCGGCTGGGGACCGGCGCGGAAGGGGCGGCTGCCCCGGCGGACCTGGCCAGCCTGCGGCAAGCCGATCTTGTGGTGGTGCTGGGCGCCGATTTGGAGCACGACCAGCAGGTGCTGGGTTTTCTGATCCAGCGCAATCTGCCAGCTGGCCTGAGCCTGACCATCATCAACGCGCGGGCCACCGCGCTGGATGACCGGGCGCAGCGGGTCTTGCGGCCCATCGCCGGCAGTGAGTCCAATGTGGTGCAGGCCTGGCTGAAAGCGACGACACCCGACGCCCGCGCTTCCGAGGTTGAGATGTTGGCTGCGCCGGCCGGGTTATCCGCGCAGACGATTTTTACTCTGGCCCAGGCGTGCCTGGCCGCCAGGCACCCGGTGCTGGTCTTCGGGCAGGACCTGGCCGCGCGCCAGCCGGAATTGGCCGAGTGGCTGGGCCAGTTGACCCAGGCGCTGCCAAATCTACGCTTGCTGAGTACCTGGGGCGGGGCCAACAGCCGGGCCGCGGCGCACTTGCACCTGGACACCGGTTGCGGCTTGGAAAAAGGCCAATCCCTATTCATCGATTTGGGCGACGACGCGCCGCCGGCGAGCCTGTTGGCCGCGGCAACCGAGGCGCCGTTTGTGGTGGTGGCGTCCAGTTATCACTCGCCCCTGACCGAACTGGCGGATGTGGTGCTGCCGGTGGAGATGTGGCTGGAGCAGTCGGGCCACTACATGAATTTGGAGGGACGGCTCCAGGCCGCGCACGGCGTCTTGACCGCGCCCGCCACGGTGCGCTCGAACCTGGCCGTGCTGGCGGGGCTTGCGCAGCGGCTGGGCGTCGGGCTCACCCCGAATTGGCAAACGACACAGCTGGACGAGCCTGCGCCGGCCCTAAGCCGGAACTGAGACCGCGGGACGGGAAGGATGAAGCCTGATGGCAAAACCAAAGATTGCCAGCGATTGGATGGCCGGCTGTTCCGGCTGCCATATGTCGCTGCTGGACATTGACGAGCGGCTGGCGCACCTCGCCGCCATAGCCGATATCCGCGCCACGCCGTTCACGGATCTGAAAGTGCCGGATGAGGGCGGCGTGGACATCGGCATCCTGGAAGGGGCGGTGAATAACAGCGCCAACGAAGAGGTGGCGCACCGCATGCGCCAGCGCTGCAAGGTGCTGGTGGCCTTGGGCGATTGCGCCGTGTTTGGCGGCGTGCCGGCCCTGCGCAATTTCTTTACCCTGGAAGAAGCGCTGCGGCGGGCTTACGTGGAGACCGAGAGCACCGAGCCTGGCAGCCAGGTGCCGTCGGACCCGGAGTTGTGCGTGCCCACGACCGTGCGGGCGCTGCAAGACGTGGTGCCGGTGGATGTGTTTGTGCCGGGCTGCCCGCCCGATCCGGATGTGATCTATTACGTGTTGACTGAGCTGGCCGCTGGCCGCACACCGCATCTGGAAGGTTCCCATTTGCATTGGCACTAGCCCTGCGCCGCACCGGCGCAATTTGTGTGGCAGGAATGAGCATGCAGAAGATCACGATCGACCCAGTGACGCGTATTGAAGGTCACGCCAAGGTGACCATTCGCCTGAATGACGCCGGCCAGGTGGAGCACGCCTATCTGCATATTAACGAGTTTCGCGGCTTCGAGAAGTTTTGCGAAGGCCGGCCCTACATTGAGATGCCGCAAATTACGCCGCGCATCTGCGGCATTTGCCCGGTAAGCCATCACCTGGCGGCGGCCAAAGCATCCGACGACCTGGCCAACTGCCCGCCGCCGCGCCCAGCCTCGCTGCTGCGCGAGCTGATGCACATGGGCCAGATCATCCAGAGCCACGGCATGCACTTCTTCGAGCTGGCCGGCCCCGATCTGCTGTTGGGGTTTGATGCCGATCCGGCCACGCGCAACGTGCTTGGCCTGTTGCAGCGTGACCCCAGCCTGGCGCTCAAGGCCATCAACTTGCGCAAGTTTGGCCAGTGCATTATCGAGACGCTGGGCGGCCGCCGCATTCATCCCACGTTCGCGGTCACGGGCGGCGTCAACAAAGTCCTGCGCCCAGCCGAGCGCGAGGCCATGCTCAGCGGGGTGGCGCAGGCCATCGCCGCGGTTCAGACCGGCCTGGGCATCATGCGCGCCTGGGCCGAACGCAACCGCTGGGACATCGACCATTTCGCGGTGTTTCCCACCGGCTACCTGGCCATGGTGACCCCGGACAACGGCCTGGCGCTGTATGACGGCCAGCTGCGCTTGATTGGCGCGCACGGACAGGACCTGGAGCGCTTCGATGGCAGCGCGTATTTGGACTATATTTCCGAGCATGTGGAGAACTGGTCGTATCTAAAATTTCCCTACTACAAGAAGCTTGGCTGGCCGGGCGGCGTCTATCGTGTGGGACCGCTGGGCCGGCTAAACGTGGCCAGCCACGCGGACACGCCCCTGGCGGACGCCGAACTGCGCGCCTTCAAGGCGCTATCCGCCGGGCACCCGGTGGAAAACACGCTCCACTATCACTACGCGCGCCTGATCGAGATTTTGTTTGCCATCGAGCGCGTGCAAGTCTTGCTGGACGACCCCGATATTCTCAGCAGTGATATCTTGAATACCCGCCAATCGCTGACGGTCGGCGACGATGGCCTGGCGCAAGGTGTGGGCCTGCTCGAGGCGCCGCGCGGCACGCTCATTCACCACTATTGGGCCACCGAGGACGGCAAGCTGGCGCGGGTGAACCTGATTGTGGCCACCGGGCACAATAATTGGGCCATGAGCGAAGCGGTGGACTCGGTGGCCAAGACCTATATCACCGGGCCGGAGATTCGCGAGGGGCTGCTCAACCGGGTGGAAGCCGCGGTGCGCGCCTATGATCCGTGCCTGTCGTGCTCGACACATGCCCTGGGCCAAATGCCGATCATGATTGAAGTGCTGAACCCGGCTGGCCAGGTGGTGCAGAGCTTGCGGCGCGATGGAGGCGGGTAGCGATGCGCGACAGCCTCATCCTGGGCTATGGCAATGTCGACCGGATGGACGACGGTGTGGCCTGGCATGTTCTCATCGCGCTGGCCGCCGCGCGCGGCGTCGCGGGCGTCATTGCGCCGGACGATTTTTTGGAGTTTCCGGACGGGCAGACGGACTGCCAGTTTGTATTGCAACTGACGCCGGAGCTGGCCGAGCGGCTGGCGGGATACCGCCGGGTGTGCTTTGTGGATGCCCATACCGGCAACCTGCCCGAAGCGATACGACTGGAGCGCGTCACGCCGGCCTATACCAACTCACCCTTCACCCATCACCTGACGCCCGCCACCTGCCTGGCGCTGGCTCAGGCCTTGTATGGCCACGCTCCGCGGGCCGTGGTCGCCTCGGTGCGCGGCGAAGCGTTTGGCTTTGCCCAAGAGCTCTCGCCGGGCGTGGCGGCCCGGGTGCCCGAAATGACGGCTAAAATCTTAGCCTGGCTGGCCGTCGCGGTGCCCGCCGTCGGGTGATTCGGCGAGAATCACTGAAAAATCATCTTGAGCGGGCCGTCGATGAAATCGATGGCCCGCTCGACATGATTTTTCAGACCCCTCATTGTTATTCCCTGTGAGCCTTGACGATCGTAGACGAATATCACCCAATTTGACTGACTTTTGTCGCTGACGCAGCCGGGCAATGCAGGCCAAAATAGTGTCAGCTATATTCACTTGGTTCGCTCATAGGAGAATTTCGATGACTGCTAATACACAATTACGCCGCCTGCCCATGTCGCGGCGAAAATTCTTGGCGATGGCTGGGCTGGGCACCGGGCTGGGATTGGCGGCCTGTGTGCAGAACCCATCGGTAATCCCGCAGCTTGCGCCGACGCAGGCGCCGGGGATGGATATGACCTCGGCCGCGGCCGCCGCCACGCCGGCCGGCAGCAGCGCCGATGCGATGGACGCCATGCACAAGGCCGGCGTGGACACGTTTGTGGCCAACGCGGGCAAGGATGCCACCTTTTGGCGCCAACCCATGGCCTTTACGATGGACGGTGACGTCAAGGTTTTCGACCTCACATGCACGGAAGGCAAATGGGAGATCGAGCCGGGCAATGCCGTGGATGCCATGCTGTATAACGGCGTGGTGCCAGGCCCGACCATCCGCGTGACCGAGGGGGACAAAGTGCGGGTGGTCTGCCACAATCAGATGACGCAAAGCACCTCGATCCACTTCCATGGCCTGACCATTCCCAACGCCATGGACGGCGTTCCGTTTATTACCCAAGACCCGATCAAGCCGGGCGCCTCGTTTAATTACGAGTTCACCGTTATCAACCCCGGCTCGCATATGTACCACTCGCACCACAACGCGGCCGAGCAGGTGACCAAAGGCTTGATGGGGCCTTTTATCATTGAGCCGAAAGACAAGAGCGTCGAGCCTAAAGTGGACGCTGAGTACACGCTGGTGCTAAACGACGCGGGCGTCGGCCTGACCTTGAATGGCAAGAGTTTCCCGGCCACCCAGCCTATCATCGCCAAGCTCGGCCAGACGATTCGCATTCGCTACATGAACGAGGGGCTGCAAATTCACCCGATGCACTTGCATGGCTTGCCGCAACTGGTGTATGCCAAGGATGGCTGGCCGGTGCCCATGCCGTATAAGGTGGATACGCTGACGGTTGCCCCCGGCGAGCGCTGGGATGTAACCGTGTTGTGCGACCAGCTCGGCGTGTGGGCGTTCCACTGCCATATTCTGATCCACGCCGAGTCGAACCACGGCATGTTTGGTATGGTGACAGCCGTCATCGTGCAGAAGGCTTAGCACCCCGAATTTCTTACAGAAACAGCAACCGGGCGGCTCAATGGCCGCCCGGTTGCTGTTTCTGTTTGCCCTTGCGGCCGGTGGCGACTAGGCCCAGGGCAAGAACGACGACAGGCCTTCCAGACCCATAATTTCTCGGTCCTGTTCCGTGAGATTCAAGGTAACCTGGTGCTCGCCATCCTTCACGACCAGCGTCAATTCTGGCCGGCCATCGTCCTCGATGGCCTGAATACACGGCCGGTCCACACCCTCGGGCGTGTGGATCAGCCGGGCCGAGTGTCGATCACAAAAAGACTGGCACAGCTCGCAGTGTGTTCGATCGATGAAGATCTTCATCTGGAGGCCTCCTCAAGGCGTCATTTCCTTGGTCAACAGCGTGTCGGCCCAGTTATTCACCCT
>JAYTFQ010000037.1:0-12453 GCA_043734225.1 Anaerolineales bacterium
AAATCTTGATCTCATGCTCCACGCCTGCCTGGTCCAGGTTTTTGTCGAGCATTTCCAGTTGATCGGCCGGGATGCCCTGGTCGGCGCCGCCGTACAGGCCGAGGAAGGGATAGCGCATGCGCGTCGAGGCATCCAGCGCGGAGCCATACCCCTCGTACTTGCGGCCAAAGCCGGTGTAAAAACCGATCTCGCCGGCCAGGCCAAAATCCTGCGTCCCGGTGAAAAGCGTCAGGCTGCCGCCCATGCAAAAGCCGACGATGAAGGTAGCGCGCTTGGCACCCTCACCCCCGCGCAGCGCGGCCAGCGCCGCCGAGGCATCGGCAAAAAGCGTGGGCAAGGTCATCTGCTGCACGTGGGGCATGTGGTCGAATTTTTCGTCGCGCGGCGCCAGGCCGGCCGTGCGGCCGAAATAGTCCATGGCCAGGGCGGTGACACCCACCTCGGCGAAGCGCAAGGCCAACTCGCGGTAGAACTGGTGCAGGCCGCGAATATCGGGGTAGATCAGAATTTGGGCGCCCGTGGGCTGGCTGGGCCGAGCCAGATAGGCGTTGAAGCGGTTGCCGTCGGCGGCGGTGAGCACCATATCATCCCCATTGGATCCGCCACCCGCGCCGGGCGGGAGTGGCGGTCGCGCCAGATCGTCATAGCACATAACAGTCAGTCTCCTTTATTTGAGCTTTTCTAGATAGTGCTGCCGCAGTTTGGCCACTTTGGGAACGATGACCACCCGGCAATAGCCCTGGTTGGGGTTGCGCTCGAAGTAGTTCTGATGATATTCCTCGGCCGTGTACCACAGGCCTAACGGCTTCAGCTCCGTCACCAACGGGCCGCGCCAAAGGCCGCTGGCGGCCACTTCCGCCATCACTTGCTCGGCCACTTGTTGCTGTTCTGGCGTGGCGAAGAAAATGGCCGAGCGATACTGCGTGCCCACGTCGGCGCCCTGGCGGTTGAGCGTGGTGGGATCGTGAATGGTGAAGAACACTTCCAGCAGATCATGATATGAAATGACGCTCGGGTCGAAATGCACCTGCACCGCCTCGGCATGGCCAGTGTCGCCGCCGCCAACGGTATAGTTGTCGGGGTTGGGCACGTGCCCGCCGGTGTAGCCGGAAACCACGTCCTGCACGCCGCGCAGCTTGCGATAGACGGCATCCAGGCACCAGAAACAGCCGCCGGCCAGGGTCGCGACCGAGCTATGACCATTCGGGGAAGGGGGCGTAATTTCAGTCATCGAAAAAGTCCTTGTCGTCCGGAGAAAGCTGAGGCCGCGCGTTACCAGTGTTTAATTCTACTCCCAGTCCGGGCCGGTCCCAAACTTTGATAAAGCCATTTATAGGCTGCCTGTGCCTTTCGGTGGGTTAGTTCTGATTGTTCAGCTTGTGTTGAATGGCCCAGGCGGCAATTTGGGTGCGAGAGCGCAAACCCAGCTTGCTGAGGATGTGGCTGACGTGCGTTTTAACGGTTTCATCGCTGACCACCAGGTGGGCGGCGATCTCACGATTGGACTTGCCCTCGGCGATGAGCGCCACCGTCTCGCGTTCGCGCTCGGTCAGGCCGCCAAACTCGCGCCGGCCGGCAAGGCGCAGCGGCTGCGGCGCGGCCGGCGGGGCCAGCCGGCGCGACTGGCGCAGGAACTGTTCGCGCAGGTCTGCCGCTGGGATGCGTTCGGCCAGGCCGGCGATGAACGCCCGTGCCTGCTCGAACTCATTGTTGGCCAGGGTACGTTGTTTGAAGCGCAGGTAGTGTTTGCCTAAGGCAGCGTGCGCCCGCCACAGACTGGGCAGCGCGCCTTGCTCCACCGCCGCGCGCTGCGCCAGACGCAGGGCGGCTTCGGCCTTGGCCGGCTCGCTCAGCGCCGAGAGGGCTTCGCCGCGCAGCAGCAGAAGCGTGACACTCGCCGGCCGGGCTGCCCAGCGGGCAGCATTGGCCAGCCCGCCGGAGGCCGCGGGCTGAGGCGGGGCGATCAGATCGGTGACCAGATCCAGGGCGCGCGCGGCATCGCCCGAGGCCAGTGCCAGTTGGGCGCGCGCGCAGGCCAGGCCGCGCTCGGGCAGTAACAGAGCGTCGCCTTCAACCGGCGGGCTGGCGGGCAGCACGCGCGCCGCCCGATCGAGCATGGCCGTGATATCCGCCGGCGCTGCGCCCAGATCGAGTAGCGCCAGCGTGGCATAGCGGGCCGCCAGGGCGGCCAGGTGCCGCGAGCCCAGATCCTCGGCCAGGTCGAGCGCCTGCTCCAACAGCGGGCGGGCCTCGCCGCCGGCGAAGATATCCACATACAGGCTGCCTTGCGCCGCCAGGGCGTAGGCGATGCGCGCCGGCTGGCGGATTTGGTTGGCCAGCGTCAGGCCCCGCTCGGCCAGGTCGAGCGCGCGGCCGTAGTCACCCTGGCGGCCATAGCCGATGGCCAGCTCGCTGAGCACGTGCGCTTGTTCGCCCTGCCAGCCATGGCTGCGGGCCAGCGCCAGCGCTTCCTCGCCATAGCGCACGGCCTCGCCCAGGCCCACCTCCGGGCTTTCGGTGTCGAGTGTGGCGCCCAGGGCGATGTGCATCAGGCTGGAGGCCAGACCCAATTGGTCGGGCCGGTCGCGGAATAGGCGGATGGCCTGGCGGAAATAATCCGTGCCGGCCACAATATCGCCGGACAAGTAGCTGGCGGCGCCCAGCAAATCGAGCGTGGCGGCCAGGGCGAGCTGATCGGATTCGCGCTCGGGCGATTCAGCCGCGCTGCTCGGCGTCTGGCGTTCACCCCAGGCCGTGGCAGCCGGGCGGCTCAGACCGAGAACCACTGGATCGTTGAGGGTAAAGGCGCGCGCGAACGCCTGCTGGAAGAAGGTGTTGGCCTGGCCTGGGTCGCGCGTTTGCCATAGGAAGGCCAGGTCGATCAGGCTTTGCCATTCCGCGCGCGGATCGCGCGCCTGGCGCGCCGCGGCGCCTTCTTGCTCAAAGTCCAGCCGGGCGGCATCGAACTCGCCTAAGGCCTCGCAGGCCTGCCCGCGAGCATGATATAGCCAGGCGGGAGCGGCGCGGTCGAGGCGGCGCGCCGCCTCGAGCGCGCGCGTAAAGTGATCGACCGCGGCGCGCGGCCAATGCAGCGCCTGGGCCCGGTCGCCGGCTCGGTGGGCCAGCTCCACCGCCTGCGCCCACTGGCCGGCCTCAAATGCGTGCGTGGTCATCTCCGGCAGTGCAGCGCCATCCGCGCCAGCGCCCGTGGCCGCCAGAGCCGCCAGCAGCCGGCCATGCAGCGCTTGCCGCTCGCGCGCCAGCAGGCCAGAATACACAGCCTGGCGCACCAGGTCATGCCGGGGCGCGCAAGCGCCGTCGGGGCTGATGCTGATCAATTGGGCGGCGCGCAGCTCGTCCAACTGGCCGGGCAAGGCCTCACTCGAAACCAGGGCCAACGCCAGCCCGGCCGGAATTGGCCGGCCGGCTACGGCGCTCAGGCTCAGCAATTGCTGCGCCCCAGCCGACAGCCGCGCCTGACGGCGCTGCACCGCGGCCTGGACCGAATGCGGCAGTGTCAGCCCGGCCAGCGGTACGTGCGTCCAGGCGCCGTCGGCCGGGTAGATCTCGCCGGCCGCCACCATGGCCTTGAGCGTCTCCTCAACGAACAGCGGATTGCCGTTCGTTATGGCGTGCACGGCCGCTGGAAATTCGGGGCGTAGTGGCCCAGCCTGGGCAAAGATGACTCGAATCATGAAGGCCACGTCGGCTCGCGGCAGACGGGTCAGGGTCAATTCAACGGCCAGCTGCGTGCGCTCCAGCTCGGCCACCAGCGGGCGCAGCTCGGGCGAGGCCTCGTCGTTTCGATAGGTGAGCAGCAGCAGGATGGGATGACCTACGAGCTGCTGCGCGAAGCGCAGCAGAAACTCCAGGCTGGCCTGATCGCACCAGTGCAGGTTCTCGATGACAAGCAGTAACGGCAGGCGCACGTCCATCAAGACGCCGGCCAGGGACTCATATTGGCCAGTGTGGGCTTGCTCGGCCCCGGCCCGCCCAGCCGGAGGTGTATCGGGCCAGTCGGCGCGCAGTTCGGGCAGCAGCTCGATCAGCCGCGGGGCATTGCCTTGCCAGAGTTGGGCCAGTGACGGTTGACCCGCCAGGCGCTGCCGCAGAAGCCGCAGCAGGGGGGCATACGGCACGGCACATTCGTCTTCGCGGCAGTCGCTGTGCAGGACAGTGAAGCCGGCCTGGGCGGCCATGGATGCGGTTTCGCCGGCTAGCCGCGACTTGCCGATGCCGGGCTCGCCGGCCAGGATCACCGTTTGGCCCTGGCCCAGGCGCACTTGCTCGCAAAACTGGCGCAGGATTTCGATATACGGCCCGCGGCCGATCAGCAGCGGGCACAGCGTGGAGCGGCTGGCAGGGGTGACATCGGTCACGTGGGCCCGCCCAGTATCCCGGCGACGGTCAGGACGATGTCCGGCAGCGCGGCGGGAGCCAGGCTGTCGCCGGGCTTGTAGGTCCGTTTTTCGCCGTATCCAGATCGGTTCGGTTGCCGATAGATTTCGATGACGCCGGCAGATAAATCGATAAGCCAGGCCTCGGCGATACCGCTGCGGCCATACAGCGATATTTTCACGTTACGATCATAGTCCGCCGAAATGTCCGCGACTTCGACGATGAGCAGCACATCAGGCGCTGTTGGCCCGCCGCTGAAGTAATTGTCGGCGCGCGGTTTGAGCCAGGCCAGATCAGGCTGCAACTGGGAGTGAAGCAGCCGCACTGGATCATGCACGCTGGTTAGCACTCGGCTGCCCGTTGCATCCCCAAGCAAGTGATCCAGGCGCTGAATACAGGCCGCCTCCGCGGCACCCGCTGGCGGCCGGCTGATGAGATGGCCTTCAATTAACTCTATACGCTCACGATCCGGAAAAATCTTGCTGTGCACGATTTTCTCGAATTCTTCGACCGTGATCAGCCGCGGCTGACCCAGGGATAGATTAGCCGGCATGGCGCGACATCCATTTTCGATGGGGGCACATATTGGCCTATTTTATCCCAACTGGCGCATTTTCTGGTCCAACGTACAGTCTCCCCAGCGCCGGCCGCCCGTATAATCGGGGCAATGCGGCAGCGCGGCGGGACAATCCGGCCCCGCCCGGACAGGAGTGGACATTTTGACCGATCGAGATCAAGCGGCGCAGCGGCCGGTGGGCTATTTGGAGCTGGTGCGCGGCAACGCGAATTACCGCAATGTGTGGCTGGGCGAGATTGTCAGCCTGTTTGGCGATTGGTTCGACCTGATCGCTTCGGCTACGCTGATCGCCAAGCTTACCGGCTCGGGGCTGGCGGTGGGTGGGTTGTTTGTGGCGCGCATGCTGGCGCCGTTTTTGATCAGCCCGGTGGCCGGAGTGCTGGCTGACCGCTATGACCGCAGGAAG
This sequence comes from Anaerolineales bacterium, assembly GCA_043734225.1. Lineage (GTDB taxonomy): Bacteria > Chloroflexota > Anaerolineae > Anaerolineales > UBA6663 > JAYTFQ01. The sequence goes on from JAYTFQ010000037.1 coordinate 5,382, forward strand.
TTGCTGATCTTTTGCGATCTGGCGCGAGCGGTGATTGTGCTGGGCTTTCTGTTAGTTCGCCGGCCGGACCAGATTTGGCTGCTGTATCTGGTGACGGTCCTGCAGTTGACCCTGGGCGGCATTTTTTTCCCCACGCGCAATGCCATCCTGCCGGATATCGTCGCCGAGCGTGAGCTGGGGACAGCCAATGCCCTCAGCTCAACCACCTGGTCGACCATGCTCTCGATCGGCGCCGCGCTGGGCGGGCTGGCCACCGGCCAATGGGGCATTTACCCAGCCTTTGTGATCGACTCAATCAGTTTCTTGGCGTCGGCCGCTTTCCTGTGGCAGGTGCACACCCAGGCAACGCCGCCGCTGAGCGGACACACGGCCAGCGTGCGCGGGGCGCTGGGGCTGTATGTCGATGGCCTGCGCTACTTGCGCCAGAATGTGGATATCTTCTGGATCACGATGCTCAAGGCGGCCTTGGGCCTGAGTATCGGCGGCGCGTTTCAGGTGATTGAGGTCACATTGGCCGAGAAGGTGTTTGTGATTGGGCAGGGCGGTGGCACCAGCCTGGGGCTGATTTATGCCGTGGCCGGCGCGGGCACGGGGCTGGGGCCCATTCTGGCGCGGCGGTTTACCGGTGATCGGGTTCGGCCGCTGCGCTGGGCCATCCTGCTGTCGTTCGGGCTGTCGGCGGTGGGCGTGTTGATTGTTGCGCCGCTGGCCGGTTTTGGCCTGGTGCTGCTGGGCGCGCTGCTCAACGCGATTGGCACCGGCACCAACTGGGTGTTCTCATCCCAGCTCCTGCTGCAGCTCACGCCCAGCCAGGTGCGCGGGCGAGTGTTTGCCAGCGACTTCGCAGCCGTGACCCTGGCGAACGCGATTGGCTCCGGCGCGGCCGGCTGGCTGTTGGATCGGTCAGGTTTTGGGGTAAGTGGGCTGCTGGCGGGTATGTCCGCGGTCACGCTCGCCTTCGGCGGCCTGTGGTGGGTGTGGATTACCCTGGGCGCGCCGGCCAGGGCTGACGCGGCTGCCGCACGAGTCGCGCCGTCCGATTAATGCTTCACTTTCGGCGGGTATCGAGCGGCGAGAAATCGGTCCAGTTCCTGGGTTTCTGGCGCCGCAAGCGATAGGCACGCCGGGCGGCTTCTAACACATCCGAGAGCGTGAAGCGATAGGCGCCGCGCCGATCCAGGTCGAGTTGCGCCGCCTGGCGCATCGCGCTGGTCCAGCCGGCCGGGTCGCGGCTTAAGGCAGCCCAGGCGGCGGCTTGTTCGCTGGCTGCGCCCGTGAGATCAAGCTTGAGCGCCGACGGGGCCACACCCTCCCATTCGCGCAGGCGGCGCCACCACTCGCGCTGGCGGGTCTCGGCGTAACGGCGCCAATCGGCCACGAAGTGCAGGGTGGTGGGCAGTGGCAGATAAACGAAATTAGGCGCCGGCGCCTGGCGTAAAATGCGCTGCCACAACTCCCAGTCGCCAGCGGCTCGCAATGTTTCACTCCAGCCGCCAATTTGCTCCAGGCACGCGCGCCGATGGACCACGCAGGCCATGATTAAATAGGTTAGCCGCCGCTGCTGCCACAATTTCCAGGTGGCCGGGTCGTTGAGATTGAACACCATCGGTTCCAGACGCCCACTCGGGGAGCCAAACACCGGCAGGCTGTAGGCCAGCGCCACGCGGTTGTCGCGCAGGGCATTGACCAGATGGGCCAGGTGATCGGGGAGCCACAGGTCGTCGTGGGCCAGATAGGCGATGATATCGCCGCGCGCCTGGCGCAGGGCGACATTGCGTTTGGCATAGCCGAAGCCCGGCGCCTTGGGCAGATCGAACCAGCGTATGCGCGAGTCGTCAAAAGACTGCACGACGCTGGCGGTGTGGTCGGTGCATCCGTCGCCGACGATTAGCAGTTCGAAATCGGTCCAGGTTTGGGCCAGCGCCGAGCCAATGGCAAACGGCAGCACATCGGCTCGGTTGTGAGTCGGCAGCAGCACACTCACCCGCGGCGCGGCGCTCTCCGCCATGCTACCAACCAGCCGAATGCTCGAATTTGTGCGGGATGCGGTCCGTGTCCAGCGGCAGTCGATACTTATCCGGATTGGCGTGATCGTAGGGGAGGGTGGGGAAATTGATGACGACCACGTCTTTGCTGCCCAAGTTGCGATCGGCGTGCCACACCCCGCCGGGATGTTCATCAGCCGCGCTCGATATTCCGACAACACGATCTTCGCCACCAGCCCGCGGGTGGGCGAATCCGGCCGCTCGTCATAGAGTACGGCCTCCATCTCACCCGCCAAGACGTAATAGCGGTCCTCGTGGCGCTTGTGCATGCCCCAGCCTTTGATTTTTCCGGGCCGGACGGTGAAACAGTACGCAAACACCAGCGGCTCTGGATGCCAGTTCCAGCGCAGGTCGAACAGCTCGCGCACCGAACCGCGTTCGTCAATCTGGATCGGCATTTCATAAAAGCTGACGCCGGCGGGCAGCGGCGTCAGGGACGCGCCCCGAGGGGTGACGGTTTGACCATCCTGCTGGGGTTCTTGCTCTACCATGGGGGATACACTGGCCTCCTGTCACGGTTCCATTCAACGCGGCCGTAATCATACTTGCGCCATTCGGATCCGCAAGCTGAATGAATTCGTGTGCTATCATGCCGGCGTTCCACTCACCCAGGCAATTTCAATCCAAGGACGACGACAAGCCAATGTATTCTATTTCCAATGCGTCACTGTCTGTTTCGATTTTGGACCCGTTGGCCGACCAGGCGCGCATGGGCACGCGCTACTGCACGGGCGGCTACATCTTCCAGGTGGAAGATGCCCAGCGCGGGCCGCTGATGTCTGGGCCAACCTTTCCAGACCGCTTCGATGTGTTCAACGGCCAGGGCATTCCCGATGCCTTCAACCTGGCCCCATTGAGTGGACCAGGCGGCGGAAACCAGGTGCTGCTGCTGGGTATCGGGGTCTGCGAGCTGGACAAGAATGTGGTGGTGGAATTTTGCCGCTGGGACGTGACGCACACGGCGACGTCGATCGTGATGCGCACCCAGCACCATTTCCAGGGCTATCAAGTTGAGTTGGAACGGACGGTGGCGCTCATCAATCGCACCGTGCGCTCGACGACGCACGCCAAAAATTCCGGGCGCGCCTTCACGCCGGTGCGCTGGTTCCCGCACCCGTTCTACCCGCAGCCGGAAACCGACGAGCTGTGCCGGTTCAATGCGCCGGTGCGGCTGGCCGACAGCCCCGGTTTTGCGATGGCGGAGAATGGCTTCATCACCCGCAAGGCCTGGCCGTGGACCGATGGCTATTTTCTGGCGGTGGATCACCAGGCGCGGGCCAACCTGGTGGTGACACAGCGGCACCCGCTGCTGGGCCTGGTGTCAGGCACCTGCACCTATGTGCCGGCTTTTATGCCCATCTGGGGCAATCACACCACGTTTTCGTGGGAGCCATTTTTCGAGCGCACGTTGGGGCCGGGCCAGTCGGCGGAGTGGGGGATCGATTACGATTTCTAGTTTTTGTGCAGGCCGTCTTTATGCCAGGTGAGCCGGTTGATCTGGTTGTTGTTCAAGACATCCCCCAGTTGCAGGGAATTATAGTAATCCATCGGCAGGACATTCTGGATACCGTTGAAGGTGCTCCCGTCCGGCATAAAAGCGCAGGTCATGGCGCGGCGCGGGAAGGCAGTCATGTTGACACCGGCGCCGTGGCCCACGAGGCCGCTGTGAAACACAACACTGCCGGCCGGGGCCGGGGCGGGGACGGCCTGGATCGTTTTCCACTGCGGATAGGTCTTGAAAATATCGCCCAGATTTTCACCGATGCCGACTGACTCGTAAGTGGCTTCTTTGTGCGTGCCGGGCAAATACCACAGGCAGCCGTTTTTGAGGGTGGCATCATCGAGCGCCACCCACATCGAGATGGCGTTGGGCGAGTGGAATGACCAGAAGGGATTATCCAGGTGGAAGGCGGTGTGGTTGCCATACGGCGGCTTAATCAGCGCCTGGTCATGCCAGACACGGATGCCATCAATGCCGGCCAGCGTGGCGGCCATGCTGCCGAGGTGTTCGTCAAAGATGATCGCGGCCATTTCCGGGTGAACATCGGCCAGCCGCAGGCACTGCAGAAAGACCTGGGCGTAAAACGAATCGGGCATGCCCTGGTTGCTTAGGATAGTCTTGTCGCCAATGCGGATTGCGATGGCCTCGGCGGTCACGCGCCGCCAATGTTCCAGTTCGGCCGCGTCGAGAAAGTTCTCAATGACGATCCAGCCTTGCGCTTGATATTGTTCCACCTGTGCCGGGGTAACTGTGGTTTTCATAGGTTGTCTCCTGGGGTGGGGCGGGTTTGATAGAACCAGAGCACTCCGCTGCGCGGCGGCCGCGAGAACGTAAAGCCATCGCGTGTCAGCGCATCACCATCGGTTGTTTTGATCTCCCCTGATTCGGGCTCCTCAAAACCATAGCTCGCCCCTGTTTGGAAGGCGCGCGGATAAGCTGTCAGCGTTGCCTGCGGCGAGTCCGGCAGCCGGATAGCCTGGATCAGGCCGTGGCCGGTCTCGGGATTATCAAACTGGCGCACGACCCAGCCACCCGCGCTGTGCGGAAACGGGGTGAGCGCGTAATAATCGCCGTGCAGCAGCAGGCCGGCGGCTCGGCGCCAGAGCGCAATCATCCGGCGGGCCAGGGCGAAGTCGTAATCATCGCGCCGGATGTCGAGCGTGGCAAACAGCATGGGCGCCAGGCCGCAGTGGAACGAAAAACTGTCGACCTGGTGATCGAAGCGGGCCACGCCGCCCAGGTCGTACGACAGCGTGAACTCCTTAAAATACGGTATCCATTCATACAGGGTGCGCTGGAACGCCAGCTTGAGCGCGTGATTACCGTAGCCGTGATCGGTGTAGTGCAGCGGGACTGAGCGGCGCATGGTTTCCAGGTCATTGCGCCGGCCGCCACTGGCGCACGAGTCGATCCACAAGCCCGGGTTGCGCGCCAGCAGATCGTTCCAGAACTGTAGGTACCCCTGCACATGGGCGTTCTCGTTCAGGCCCTGGCGGTCCTCGGCATCGTTCTGGCGCCAAAATTCCAGCGGCTCAAAATTGTGGTCCTGCCGGTAAATCTTGATGCCATTGTCCTGGATCACCTGGCACACATGGTCGGTCAACCACTGGCGGCACTCAGGCTGGCCCAGGTTGAGCAGCTTGCCAGGCAGCATGTCGGTCGGGCCGAGGTCGGCTGAAAGCAGCCACTCCGGGTGTTCGCGATCGAGTTGGCTGCCGGCCGTTACGCGCTCCGGCTCAAACCACACCAGCAGGTCGGCGCCCGACTCGGCCGCGTGGTCGGAGATCGGCTTGAGACCGCGCGGAAAGCGTTCGCTGTCCGGCTGCCATGTGCCGGTTAGCGGCCATTTGCGAGCATGCTCGGCGTTGTAGCACGGATACCAGCCCGCATCGATCCACCACACGTCCGGCCGGATGCCGCGCGCCTGGAAGGCATCAATAAAGCCGATCTGGTTGCTTTCGGTGGCAGCGGTAAATTCCTCGCCCTCATCGGTGGCGGCGCAGGCCAGCAGCGTGGGCATGGGCTGGCCGTTGGGCCGCGGCAGGATGTGGGCCAGATACCACCGGCGCCACAGGTTGATGGCGCGCGCTTCGTCACCGGTCCATGCCAGCACGGTCATGCGCGGGGTGCGGATGCGCTCGCCGGGCAACAGGCGCAGATGGGTCTTTTCTTGGCCGGCCGTCACGTGCACGCCGTCGGCCAGACCGGTGAACGACGCCGCCCACTGTGCCGGCCAGCCGATGGCCAGGGTGAGGCCCCAGGTGTCGAACACGAGCCGGAAATAGGGGAAAGCCTGGTCGCAGGCCCGGCCGCCCACCGGCGCAAAGGCGGCGCGGTCGCCGGGGTCCAGCGCGGTTTGCCGGGGCGTGTAGCCCGTGGCGCTGTTGAAGTCACCGTTGCTGTGCTGCAAGGTTGGCGTGGGGCCGCTGAACGCCGCATCCAGAGCACGCAGCTCGCTAATAAGCGGGGACGGCGCCGATGCGGGGTTGCTGAGCCAGGCCACCCATTCGGTAACCGGGAAATCCTGGTACTGCGTGACCTCGACCCTGACCGTCAGGCCGCTGTCGGGATCGGCTGCGCTATAGATGGTCTCGACAATGTTGGCATCCACCCGCCGGCGCTGGGCCATGGGCTGCCAGTGGGCGGGCAACCCTCGGATGGCGCGCCCCGCGAGCACAAAAGATATGGGCAGGTCGGCCGCATTAGAAAAAAAACGTTCCGACCAGGCCCGGCCCACGGCCATGTCTTCCGGCTGTGTCTGATTCGCCAGGCGGGTTGTCATCAACGGGTGGCCTCGGCCGCCATTATTCTTCCAGCACGTTGCGTGTGTCGCCGAAGATCTTGATGACGGCATCGATCCAGGTGGCCAGCTCGCTGGGGCTGAGGACGATGTCCTTGAAGTCGTTGATCTTGGTGTAGGCGGCGACGGCCCAGTTTTTCACAGCAGCCAAGGCGGGGTCAGTCTTGGCCGCGGCCCGCGCCGTGGCCAAGTTCTTTTTGAGCGTGGCCAAATATTTCTCCGCGGACTTGATCGAGACGGAGCAATCGATCAGTTCCTTGATGCTCCTGTCGAGTGCTGCCTCGGCCAGGCGGGCCGCCTCCGGCTTGATGCCGGTCTTGGGCATGGCCGCCAGGGCGCTGTTGAGCCTGGTTGAGATGGCGCGGGCTTTGATTTCGATCTCCAGCAATTTGGCTTCATAGAGCTTGACGTTGCCTTCGAATGTTTCCACGTCCGACTTGGTCAGGCGCGGTTTGGTCTTGAGCCCCGCCAGTCCGTCGCGCACGCGTTTGCGCGCCTGGGCCAGTGACATGTAATGCTCGCCCAGGTCATCGAAAAGCTTCTTCAAATCCACCAGGTTGTCGACAAACTCCTTGATGACCAACGGGACGGTCAAGCCGCCGCTGCTGACGGCGCCCACCAGGCCGCCAATGGCTTTCACCCCGGTCCAGGTAACCGAGATCCCCCAGCGCACCGTCTGCCAGTTTTCATGGCGTGCGGCGGCTTCAACTTTTTCGGCAGTGGCGG
>JAYTFQ010000038.1:0-2526 GCA_043734225.1 Anaerolineales bacterium
CCAACGATACTGGTCGTTGGATTGGTGCAGCTCGCCTTCTTCCACCAACACGTCCAGCACCTCGCCCACGCCGGCAAACTTGCCGAAACTTTCGCCAGCCTGGAAGGGCAACTCGAAGGCGGCGCAGCGCAGGTGATCCACCAGCAGCGCCAGGTTGTCCGGATTGATCAGGGCGTGCTCGGGCGAGCTTTCAAAGACGTAGCGCGGATGGGCCGCCAGGTATTGGTCCAGTGGGGCGGCGGAGGCGACCAACACCACGGCGCTGGTCTCCGCGCGGCGGCCGGCGCGGCCGGCCTGCTGGCCGAGCGAGGCGATAGTGCCCGGGTACCCGGCTATCACGACCGCGCCCAATTGGCCGATATCCACGCCCAACTCTAGCGCGTTGGTAGCCACCACGCCGCGCACGCTGCCGTCGCGCAGGCCGCGCTCAATGGCGCGCCGCTCCAGCGGCAAGTAGCCGCCGCGGTAACCATGCACGGTCTGCGGGTCGCGGCCGCGCTGTTGGGCCTCGTCGCGCACATACATCAGCAGCACTTCGGTGGCGTTGCGCGTGCGGGCGAAAACAGCGGTCTGCACGTCATCAGCCAGGAACTCGCCGGCCAGCCGCTGAGCCTCCAACAAATAGGAGCGGCGCAGCCCAAGCGCCGGATCGGTGAGGGGCGGGTTGTAGACCAGAAAATGTTTCTCGGCGCGCGGCGAGCCATCAGCGGCGGCCGGCACCAGGCTGGCTGGCGCCTCGATCAACTTTTCCACCAGGTCGCGCGGGTTGGCGATGGTGGCCGAGGTGCACACAAACTGCGGCGCCGAGCCATAGAAGGCGCAGATGCGCCGCAGCCGGCGCAGCACGTTGGCCATGTGCGAGCCGAACACGCCACGATAGGTGTGGACTTCGTCCAGCACCACATACTTGAGATTGGCGAACAGATCGGCCCAGCGCGGGTGATGCGGCAGGATGCCGGTGTGGAGCATATCCGGGTTGGAGATGACCACGCCGCCGGCCTTGCGGATGGCGCTGCGCTGCCCCTGGGGCGTGTCTCCGTCATAGGTGCGCACGGCGATGGGCTCGCCCAGCGCGGAGACAAACTGGCCCAACTCGTTGGCCTGGTCCTGCGCCAGGGCCTTGGTGGGAAACAGATACAGCGCCCGCGCTTGCGGGTCGGCCAGCAGGGCGTGCAGCACCGGCAGGTTGTAGCACAGGGTTTTGCCGGAGGCGGTGCCGGTGACCACGACCACGTTCTGGCCGCGCAGCGCGGCCTCGACCGCCTGGCTCTGATGGGTATAGAGCGACTCGATGCCGCGGCGCTGGACGGCGGCGGCCAGGCGCGGATCGAGAGCGGAGGGCCAGGGGCCATAGCGGGCGGGCCGCGCCGGGAAGCGCTCCCAGGCGACGATGTTCTTCATGTAGTTGGGGTTGAGGCGCAGACGATCTAAGGTTTCCATATACCTGTGAGATAAGCCGCATAGTCCGTGGTCAGTGGTGCGTGGTGCGTATTGCGTGTTCCCAAAGCACTACGTACCACGCACCAGGTTACCGTATCAACCACCAGTTTATTCCCGCTAACACTGCTCCAAACAACGCACTCAAGAAGTTCACCCAATCATTGTTCATCCAGCGCCAGCCGCGTATCTGGCGGGTGGGCGCGCCGCAACTGTGCAGCGGGTGGCGCTCGGTTTCCTTGCCGCAGGCGTCACAATAATAGATGGCCTGCACCGTGGCGCCCAGCAGCGAATCAACCAACGAGCCAGCCAGCCCGGCCGCGGAAATGACCAACAGCAGGCCAGCCGCCCAGGCAATGGTGCGGCCGGTGGCCAGGTCGAAGCCGGCGGCCACCAGGCCGATGAGCGCCGCTCCGCCCAACGCGGCCAGCGTGCCCGTGACGGTCAGGCCGCCGGAGGTGCCCGGCTCGACGGGTTTGCCGGTGGTAATCAGGCGTGGGGCGTCGCGGCTGAGCACGCCCAGTTCGGTGGCCCAGGTGTCGGCGTTGACGGTGGCCATGGCGCCGGCAAAAGCCACCCACCAGAGCGGGTGCGGCCACAATAGATTGCCAATGGCCGCCAGGGCCCCCACCCCGCCGTTGGCCAGCGCCTGGGCCAGGTCGCGCCGGCTGCCTTTGCTGAACTTTTCGGCGACGGCGGCTTTGCGGGCTTCTTTGAAATGCGAGAGCGCGCTGGACGAAAAGAAGAAGACCACCAACAAAGCGCCCCAGGCCAGGCCGCCCAGCCCAAACACCAGGGTGCCCACCAATACCGCGCCCAGCACGCCCGAGCGCGAGAGCGACCCGCGCCGGTAGCCGATGGCGCCCATCAGCGCCGAGAGCGCTAAACCGAGCAGAACCTGGAGCAGAATAGGGAAAGTGAACAATTGGTCTCGCTTAAGAGCGGCGCTTCGAGTCAGACTTGCCTTTGGCCCGGCAGCTCGCCCTCACCCCGGCCCTCCCCCGCTGGGGTTTAAGGGCGGACAGGTGACTTCACAATTGAAAAATTTTAGGCGGCAAGAGCCTTTTTGCCACCTTGCCCGGGCAGGCC
>JAYTFQ010000039.1:0-2280 GCA_043734225.1 Anaerolineales bacterium
CCCAGGTCATGGGGCCGGAAGTCTTTCTCAAGGCGCTGGCCATGTCGCGCAATGTGGCCGTGCGGCGCGGCGAAGACATTTCCCACTTTACCACCGGCGTGTTCGACCTGACCGACCTCGGCCGCGACCTGCACCACGAGGCGCCCAAGACAGAGGCCGCCTACTACTATCGGCCGTACAAGACCTTGCTGGTGCGCACAGTGGCCGATGGGGGTGAGAGCTTCTATGTGCGCGGCCTGTACCGCCAGACCGTGGCCGCGCTGTACGCCCAGGTGCGCGAACGGTGGGACTGATGCAGCCGCAGCGCCTGCGCGCCCTGCTGGACCTTTTCCCGTCCATCACGGTGCTGGTGGTGGGCGATTTCTTCCTCGATAAATATCTGGACCTCGATCCGCGCCTGAGTGAGCCATCACTGGAGACCGGGCTGGACGCCTATCAGGTCGTCGGCGTGCGCGCGTACCCGGGCGCGGCCGGCACGGTGGTCAACAATCTGCGCGCGCTCGACGTCAACGTCCGTGTGCTGGGCGTCATCGGCGAAGACGGCGAGGGCGACGATCTGCTGCGCGCGCTGGGCCGCATCGGTGTGGACGGCGCGTCGCTCATCCGCACTCCCGCGCGCTTTACGCCCACCTACCTTAAGCCCATGCTGGCCGCCGCGGGCGCGCCGGCCCGCGAGTTGAACCGGCTGGACACCAAAAACCGCGCCCCGCTGCCGGCCGATCTGGAGATGCGTGTGCTGGCCGGGCTGGATGAGCTGCTGCCCTCCGTGCAGGCGGTGGTGATCTCGGACCAGGTCTCGGAGCGCAACTGCGGCCTGATCACCGACCGGGTGCGCGCGGCCCTCAGCGCCCAGGCGCGCGCCTGGCCCGCCGTGCACTTCGCCGCCGACTCGCGCGAGCGCATTGCCGAGTTTCGCGATGTGATCGTTAAGCCCAACGCCCGCGAAGCCTCACGCGCCACTGGCCAGCCCGATCTCCTGGCCGCCGGCCAGTCCTTATTCAGCGGCACTGGGCGCGCCGCCGTCGTCACCGACGGGGAGCAGGGGGCGTATGTGTTCGACGCGCACGGCCAGGTGCACGTCCCCACCGCGCGCGTGGCCGGCCCCATCGATGTGGTCGGGGCCGGCGACAGCGTCATGGCCGGGCTCGCCGCCGCCTTGTGCGCCGGCGCGTCGCTGGCCGAGGCCGCCTTGGTCGGCAACCTGACAGCCTCAATCACCATTCAGCAGTTGGGCGTCACCGGCACGGCCAGCTGCGCCCAGCTGCTGGCCCGCCTGGAGGAGACCCATGCCCAAACTGTTCAATCGTGACTACACGCCCGACGCGCTGCGCCGCCTGACCAGCACGCTGGACCAGTTGGCCGGGGTGCGGCTGTACGAGCTTTCCGACGGCAAGGCCCGCGGGCTGCGTGCCGCCGAAGTCTGGACCGGCAGCGGCCTGCGCTTCACCATCTGGCTCGACCGCGCCCTGGACATTGGTCCGGCCGAATTTCGCGGCACGCCGCTGGCCTGGCTCAACCCCTCGCTGGGCACTGCCGCCCAGTTCGAACCGCAGGGCTATGGCTGGCTGCGCACGTATGGCGGCGGCCTGGTCACCACCTGCGGTCTGACTCACTTTGGCCAGCCGGACAAGGAGGGCGGTGAAGACTTTGGTCTGCACGGCCGCATCGCCCACATCCCGGCCCACAACGTGCGTGTCTTCACCGAGTGGCAGGGTGACGACTACGTGCTGATCGTCGAGGGCCAGGTGCGCCAATCCATGTTGTTCGGCGAGAACCAGCTTCTGACGCGCCGCATCACCACCAAACTGGGCGCCACTTCGTTCCAAATCGAGGATCATGTCGTCAACGACGGCTTCCGCCCCAGCCCGCACATGATTCTGTACCACTGCAACTTTGGCTTTCCGGTCATCAGCCCGGAGACCGAGCTGAGCGTGAGCCCCACCAGCGGCACGGTCGACCCGCGCGACACGGTGGCCGAGCGCGGCCTGGCAACCTACACCCGCTTCGAGCAGCCCGATCCCGCTAATGCCGGTCAGGTGTTCTTTCACAACCCCACGCCCGATGCCAGCGGCCACGTCACCGCCCGCCTCCACAACCCGGCGCTCGGTTTTGACGCCTTTGTGCGCTACCGCGCCGCCGAGCTGCCGGCGCTGTCGCAATGGAAGAACCTATCCCCCGGCGAATACGTCTGCGCCATCGAGCCCTGCACCAACCACGAGGGCCCGCGCGCCGACCTGCGCCAGCGCAACGAGCTGCGCGCCTTGCAGCCGGGCGAAGAAA
>JAYTFQ010000040.1:0-5736 GCA_043734225.1 Anaerolineales bacterium
CGTCTTTGATAGCGGCCGGGTTGACGAAGCAGACGGTCGGCACGCTGCCATACTTGGCTTTGTAGTAGTCCACGGCCCGGGCGACCTTCTCGCCGAAGGGCCGCTTGCTGTCGTCGTCGTACCAGAGCATGCCGATGTCCATGAGGTGCTAACTCCTGAGCATAAAAGTCAAAAACTTATAAGAGCGCCAGACCGACGCCGACCATGGCCGCCAACAAGCCGACCAGCCAAAAGCGCTGCACCACCTGGGTCTCGCTCCAGCCCAGCAGTTCAAAGTGCAGGTGCAGCGGGGCCATTTTGAAAACCCGGCGGCCGGTGCCGGTCAGGCGGCGGGTGAGCTTGAAATAACTCACCTGGATGATCACGCTCAGCGCCACGCTGATGGGCATGATGATGATCAGCGGCAGCAAGATCCATTGGCCGCTCATCAGGGCCACCACCGCCAGCGCCGCGCCCAGCGAGTAGGAGCCGGAGCCGCCCATGAACAGCTCGGCCGGGTGAGCGTTGAACCACAGGAAGGCAAACAGCGCGCCCACCAGGGTGAAGCAAAACCGCACCAGAAACACCTGCCCCTGCAGCAAGGCGATGACGCCGTAAGCGGCGAAGGCGGTGGCGCTCAGCAGACCGGCCAGGCCATCCAGCCCGTCGGTCAGATTGATGGCGTTGGAGGCGCCGACGATCACGAACATGGCCACCGGGATATACAGGATGCCCAGCTCAAATGGATACGGCACCGCCGGCAGCACCAGGCTGTGAATGTCAAGCACTAAATACAGCGTCAGCGCGGCGCCCAGCGCCAGCACCGACTGCCAGATAAACAGGCTGCGGCCGCGCATGCCCTCGCCGCGCGCCAACCCGCTCAGGCCCAGCCAATCGTCCCAGGCGCCAAGCAGGGTGAATGCCCCCAGCACCGCCAGCGGCAGCAAGACCGAGCGGCCGGTGAAGTTGCCCTTCACGAGGTTGACCACGTTAAGCATGATCGTAATCAGCACCACCGGCACGATGATCATCAGCCCGCCCATGGTGGGCGTGCCCATCTTGATCTGATGCCGCAGCGGCTCGTCGATGCGGATCTGCTTGCCAATCTTGAACCGGCGCAGGACCGTGATGAGCGGCCCGCCCCAAATGACGGTCAGCAAAAAGGTCAGCCCGGCCAGGGCCAGGGCAACAGTCGAATCTCTCACATTGGCCCCATACTCGGCTTGGGTTCGGATGGCTGCACTTCGAGCGCCGGCACAACCCGATCCAGTTTGACCCCTTGTGATCCCTTCAGCAGCACCACATCGCCGCGCCGGATCGTCTGGCGCAAGAAGGCGATTGTGGCTTCGACGTCTTCCAGCTCCACCACGGCGGTGTCCGGCAGCCCGGCCTCGCGCGCCTCGGCGGCGATCACACGCGCCCGCGGCCCCACCGTCACCAGCAAGTCGGCCACATCGCGCGCCCGCCGGCCCACCAGCCGGTGCCCAACTTCTTCGTAGCTGCCCAGCTCCAGCATGTCGCCCAGCACCGCCACTCGCCGGCCTTCCAGCTCGTGCAGCAGGTTCAGGGCCGCGATCACCGATTCGGGCGAGGCGCTGTAGGTATCGTCCAGGATCACGCTGCCATCCGGGCCGGTGACCGCCACCAGCCGCAACTGGGCCGCACCCAGGGCGTTCAGCCCGTCCAGGATGTCCTGCCAGGTGAGCCCTTCCACCAGCCCGACCGCCGCCGCGCGCAGCGCCGTGTGCACCGAGTGGCGGCCCAGCAGCGGCACATGCACGTGCAGGCTCTCGTGCCGGTAGTGCAGGTGAAAGCGCACCCCATCCAGCCCGGCCGACTCGATGTTGTCGGCCCACAGGTCGGCCCGCGGGTCCAGCCCGTAGGTCACCACCCGGGCGCGGGTGCGCTGGGCCATGCCCAGCACCAGCGGATCGTCGGCGTTGAGCACCGCCACGCCTTCCGGCTGGGGCGGCAGGGCCTCCACCCACTCGGCTTTGCCGCGCGCAATCGCCTCCAGGCTGCCAGCCCGCTCCAGGTGCACGGCGTAAACATTGTTCACGACGCCCACCTGGGGACGGGCCAGCTCCGCCTGAAACTTAATCTCACCCGGATGGTCAAAACCCATCTCTACAACAGCGCGCTCATGCGCCTCGGTGAGCTTCAAAAGCATCAACGGTAAACTAACTTCATGTTGATAATTGCCTTCAGATTTAAAGGTGCGATAGCGCGTGCTGAGCACGGCGGCGATGAGCTCCTTGGTGGTCGTCTTGCCGACGCTGCCGGTCACTCCGATGACCCGGAGCTGGAGCCGGCTGCGCCAGTAAGCGGCCAAGGCCTGCATCGCCTTGAGCGTATCCTCGACCCGCACACACACCGGCGGTTCGAGCTCGGCCACCTGCGCGTGCGTGACCGGTTCTCGCAAGTCCAACACCTGGCAGCGCAGGCCGGCAGCGCGCGCTTCAGTAATATCCCGCTGCACCAGGGCCGCGCTGGCCCCCTTCTCAAACGCGGCTGCCAGGCTGCCGCGGTCGGCCGATTCGTCGCCGGGCAGCGCGATGAACAGCGCGCCCGGAATTGCCAGCCGGGGGTCGATCACCACATCCGTGATGATCTGCGTCCCCCCGCCTGACTGATACCCGGTCAGGGCCTCAATCACATGTCCGAGCGTAAGCATAAAGGCGCCCCGCTCCCTTTATGCCCGCGCGGGCCGCGAGATTCAATTGCTCGCCGTCCCGGTTTGCAGCGCATGGCGCACGCTGTCGGGCGGTATCTGCATCAACACCACCAGCCGCGTTACCAACTGCTTGAACAACGGCGCGGCGGTCTCCGAGCCCCAGATGCTGGCGGTCGGCTTGTCCAGCTTGATCAGCACAATGAACTGCGGATCGTCGGTCGGTCCCCAGCCAATGAAGGAGGCGATGGTCTGCTCCGCGTCGTAGCCGCTGGGCGTGGGGATCTGGGCCGTTCCGGTCTTGCCCGACACACGATAGCCATCCACCAGCGCCTGGCTGCCCTCGCCCAGCTCCAGCGAGTGGGCCAGCATTTCATTCTCGGCCGCCGCCGTCTCGGGCTTAATCGGGCGGCCCAGCACTTGCTGCTGGGTAACGTGCTGGCTGGCGCCGTGCTGCACGATTTTCAGCATGTGCGGCTGCATCATGGTGCCGCCGTTGGCGATGGCCGAGGCCGCCGTGACGAGCTGCAACGGGCTGACGGCCACGCCCTGGCCAAATGAGTTGGTGCCCAGGTCCGAGTCGAACCAATCCGTGGCGCCGGGCAGCTTCAAGCGGCCAGCCGTTTCGGCGGCCAGGTCCACGTTGGTCAGGTGGCCGATGCCGAAGGCCTGCATGTAGTTGTAGAAGGTGTTCGGCCCCATCCAGGTGGCAATACTGGCCAGGCAGACGTTCAGCGAGTGCTGCATGCAGCCCAGCATATCCACCGGGCCCCAGGCGCCGCCGTTCCAGTTGTTGATGATGATGCCGCCGACTTCCACCGAGCCAGTGTCGACAAAGGGGGTATCGGTCTTGACCGTCCCAGCGTCCAGCGCGCCGGCCATGGTCAGCACCTTGAAGGTGGAGCCGGGCTCGTACTGGCCGCTCACGGCCGGGTTGGCGGGATTGCCGGGCGGATCGGTGACGTAATTATTCGGATCAAAAGTTGGCGAGGAGGCCATACCCAGGATCTCGCCGCTGCGCGGGTTCATGACAATGATGGTGCCGCCGCTGGCACCGTACTGTTTGATGCCGTCGGCCAGGGTGGCTTCGGTCAGGAACTGGATATTGCGATCCAGCGTCAGGTACAGATCGGCGCCCTGGTCCGGCACGGGGTTGAGCGCCGCGTCGAAAGGCACCATCTGCTGCACCGACTGCACCGCCCGCCCGCCCAGCAGATCGTTATAGAAGCCTTCCACCCCGAAATAGCCCAACTGCTGGCCGTCGTTGTTGTAGGCCACAAAGCCCAGTTCCTGCGCCGCCAGTGAGCCGCCCGGGTAGATGCGGTGCGCGATCGGGTGCAGGTCCAGCCCGCCCAACTGTACCGGGCCTTTGTTCAGCAATTCCTTGAGCTTGTCACCCACGGCGGCGCTGATGGGCCGCTTGAGCAGCACATACGGCTTGGTGCTCAGGATGGCGGCTTGCACGTCCAGGCTGGAGATGCCCGCCAGGGTGCTCAGGGTGGCGATCATGTCCTTTGAATTCACCACGTAGGGCGGATCGATACCCAGCTCATATTCCACGTCGTTGGTGGCCAGCAGCTCGCCCCAGCGGTCATAGATCCGGCCGCGCGCCGGGGCGTAGGTGTTCGTCTGCTGGGTGATCTGGTTGGAGAGCTTGTGAAAATAAGTGACGTTGGTGCTGGCGAAATCGACGCGCAGCAACTGCGCGACGACCACCAGGGCCACTGCGCCAAAGGCCAGCAGAACCAGGCGCAGGCGGACGTAGACGGTTTCGAGCATTGCTTAGCCTCCCGCCTTGGTCACTTGCGTCGTCAGCTTGGCCACGGTGGTGCTCAGGCTTGCGCTGGCCTGCTTAGCCCAATTGAACAGCAGTTGCAGCGTGGGGGGCGGCGGGGCGGCTACGGCCGCGCGCGGCGGCGGCTTCAGGTGCACACTCTGCGGGTAGCTGTCTACCCGCATGTATTCCAACTGGTCGCCGGTGGCCGGCTGGAAGCCCAACGCCACGGCGCGGGCCGCCAGGCGGTTGATGGAGCGCAAATTGGCCAGTTGGGCCTGCAGCTCGTCATTGTCTTGCAGCAGTTCGGTTTTCCGCGCCTCTAACCGCTGCAGATCGCGGCCGGCTGTGGCAGCGCGGGAAGCCACGGCCAGATAAAACCCGCCCACCACCGCGGCAGCCAGCAGCGTGATGGACAGCATAGCCACCGCCTGCGTTTGAGAGCGCCAGGGGGCCTGCTTGAAAGCCCGCAAAAGCGGGGCTGCGTAATTGGTGCGCATTGTGTCAATCATCGGTTCACTCCGCCCGCGGCCAGCTTGCTTTTCAGGTCGAAATACCTGTCCCAACTTGAAATGCAAGGTCTATGCCGCCTGCCGGCGGGTTTTTCTACCAACGGTCCTAACCCCCCGGGTCAGACCCAATGGGCCTGTTTGTCACAATTTCTCGGCCAGCCGCAGCTTCGCACTGCGCGAGCGCGGATTGGCTGTCACTTCCGCCGCGCTGGGAGTCACCGGCTTGCGGGTGACCAGGTCCAGCACCGGCTGGAACGGCTGCGGCACCGGCAAGCTCAAATCGTCGTGGCCGCGCGCCAGTTCCCGCAGAAAGTTCTTCACCAGCCGATCCTCCAGCGAATGAAACGAGATGACTGCCAGACGCCCGCCCGACTTCAGCAATTCCACCGCCGCCGGCAGCACCGCCGTCACCGCGTCCAGCTCGCCGTTGACAGCGATGCGCAGGGCCTGGAAAGTTTGGGTGGCCGGGTGCAGCCGCTGCCCGCGCCGTCCACCTAAGGCCCGCTCCACCACCGCTGCCAGCTCCCAGGTTGTGCTCAGCGGCCGCGCCGCGCCAATGGCTCGGGCAATCTGGCGCGAGCGCGGCTCCTCACCATAACGGTATATAATGTCGGCCAGATCTTCCAGCGGCCAGGTGTTGACGATTTCGCCCGCGTTTAGCTCGGAAGCCGGGTCAAAGCGCATGTCCAGCGGCCCATCGGCCTGAAAAGCGAAGCCGCGCTGCGGGTCATCCAGTTGGAGCGACGACAATCCCAGATCGAGCAGGAAGCCGTCGACCGGCCCAAATCCCAGTGCAATTT
>JAYTFQ010000041.1:0-15943 GCA_043734225.1 Anaerolineales bacterium
TCCAGCACGCCGGCCAGCACCAGCCAGCGCGCCAGCGCCTCAGCCTCGTCGCGCGGCATTTGCAGCAGGGCCTGCTCCAGCGCATCGTCGTTCTTGGCCAGAACGGCGGCGCGCACGGCGGGCGGCAGCGCGTCCAGAAACGGGTTGCTGTCTTTCTCGTCGGTCATGGCGTGTTCACCCAATAAATGGTGTTTTGCTGCGTGCTGCAGGTGCAGGCTTCGGCCCAGCGGCCCAGCCGCATCAGCCGGCCGGTATAGGGCACGGCGCCCTTCTGGGCCACCCAGCCGCCCAGGTCGAACGGCACCACCCCGGGCACAATGCCATCCGCCGGGATCCACTCCCCATTATATTTGCGGCCCACGTGCACGTGGGTGCCGGTGGCCAGGCCGCCCTGGCAGGACGGATGGCCCAGCGGCTCGCCGGCCTTCACCACGCTGCCCACGGCGATGCGGTCCGCGTCAGCCATGTGAAAATAGAAGATGTCCCAACCGGTGCCTTCAAAGCCGTCGCCATCCAGATCGAGCACGACGCTGGCGCTGCCACTGCGCGCCACCACCCCGTTCGCCACGGCGCGCGCCCAGCGCTCGGTCTGGGCGCAGCCGATCACGCCCGGCGGGGCCAAATCCAACGCCCCCCAGGGCGTATTGTCGCCGTAGATCGGGTGCGGGCCGCCGGTCAGGGTCCACGTTTCGGCGCGATCGAACGGCAGCGCCAGAGCCGGCTGAGCCAGGTTGCCGGGGATGACGGGCTGCGGGCGAGCGCCGGTGCTCCCGAACGGGTCACCAAACAGCTTGATATAGGTCGCGCCAAAACCCCGCGGACCGGTGGCGGCGTTGAATTCGTCCAGGTTCATCCAGCGCGAGAACAGATACTGCACCGCCACCGTGCCGGCGGTCTGGAAATAATCCGGGCGCGAGGTGGTCGAGTCCGGCAGCAGCAGCTTCGTCAGGCTGCCCGTGCGCCAGCCATAGTAGCCGGCCGACAGTTGTTCGGCCACATAGGTCATCTGCGTATTAAAAGTCTTCGCGCCGGGCAGCGCGCCAAAGGGGTTGCCGCGCACATCGTCGCTGACATCCGGTTGGCTGAGCGCGCCGGTGCGCCACTCCATCAGCGCCAGCAGCAGGCGCGGGTTGATGGAGTATTGCTCGGCGTAGTATTGCACCGCCTGCCCGCCGCTGCGCTGGCTGCCATCCACAAACGCGCTCAGGCCATGGAGATAGCCGGGCTCGCCAGCGACGAACGCGTCTACGTCAAAGCCTTTGCTGCTGGGGCCATAGACGAAGGCGCTGTCGGGGATGATCTTGTAGGCCGAGCCGCCCAGCGGAAACCAATCGGCCGGCAGGCGCAGGGTCAGGCCGGGGGTGATGGTCGCGCCAGACGCCAACTCTGGATTCTTGGCCCGGATCTCAGCCGCCGAAGTGTTGAAGTGCGCCGCAAGTGACACGAGTGTGTCGCCCTCTTGCGCCGTGTAGGTGTACACCTGGCCCACGGCGAAGGCCTCACGCGTGGGCAGCGGCGTGCCCGCGCTGACCGCCGGCAGCGTCACCGTCGCCAGCGGTCCGGCCTGGCTGGGCAGCACGGTTGGCAGTTGCGGCGGCAACTGCGCGGCCGGCAAACAGGCCGCGGCCAACAGCCCCGCCATCATCGCCAGCACCCCGGCCCGCAGCGCGTGGTGCCAACGCTCCCAGCAGCTTTCAATTGTGAGAGTGCCTTGCAGACGCGATCCTGCCGTGGGAGCGCCTTGCAGGCGCGATCCTGCCGTAGGAGCGCCTGGCAGGCGCGATCCCGCCTGGCTTTCAATTGTGGGAGCGCCTTGCCGACGCGACCCCGCCTGGCTTTCAATTGTCGGAGCGCCTTGCAGGCGCGACCCCACCTGGCTTTCAATTGTGGGAGCGCCTTGCAGGCGCGATCCCGCCTGGCACTTCAAGCGCCTCGGACGTTGATCAAGCCCGCCAGCGCTTCCTTTGACGCCGATGCCCCGCCACCGTCTTCCGTTCATGGGTCGGCGGTGACGGCGGTGCTCGACGAGGCGCAGGTGCAGGCCTCCACCGTCACGCCATTGCGCGACAGGCTGCCGAAGTATTCGCCCTTGCCCTGGGCGGCTACCCAGCCGCTGAGGTTGAACGGCACCGGGCCATAGGCCGGAATCCACTCGCCATTGTATTTGCGCGCGATGTGCACGTGCGAGCCGGTGGCGCGCCCGCCCTCACAGGAGGGATGGCCGATGGGCTGGCCGCGCTCGACCAACGTGCCGGCCGCCACCCGGTCCTTGGTGGCGATGTGCAGATACAGGATATCCCAGCCGGTCGTTTCGCGGCCGTCGCCGTCCAGGTCCAGCAGCACCACGCCCGCATCCGAGCGCAGCACCAACCCGGCCGCCACCGCCGTCACCCAGGCATTCGATTCCGCGCAGCCGCCCACGATGGCGCCGGGCGCGAAGTCCAGCGCCGCCTGCGCGCCACCCAGCTCCCAGGCACCGTGCGGGCCGCCAGTGAGATACCAGGTGCTGCCCGCCATAAACGGCAGCGACAGCGGCAGTTGGGTCAGGTCAGGCGGCACCAGCGGGTCCAGCGCGCGCGCAAACGGATCGCCAAACAGCCCGTGGTAGGTGGCGCCAAAGCCCTCGGCGCTGACGGCCTTATCCCAGGCCGGCCGGTTCATGAATTGAGCAAAGTAATACTGGAGCGCCACCGTGCCGGCATTCAAGGTTGGGTCCAGTCGCAAGCTGGTCCCATCCGGAAAATGCAGCTCGGTGAGGGAGCCATCGCGCCAGCCATAGAAGCCAATCGCCAGTTGGCTGGTGGCCCAGGTGAGCTGCGAGTTCAGATTGACCAGATACGGATGGACGTAGCCATACGGGTACTTGAGCGAGTCGCCTTGCGGCTGCGGGTTGGTCACCCAGCCGCTGTCGAATTCCAGCACCGCCACCAGCAGGCGCGGGTTGACCGAGTGTTCCAGCGCGGCGCTCATGATCACCGCGCCGCCGGAGGCGCTGTGCCCGCTGGCGAAGCCGCTGACCTTGGACAGATAGCCGCCCTGGTCGGCGGCGAACTTGGCCGGGTCAAACCCGGCTGCCGCGCCGCTGAAGACCAGCTCCGAATCGGGGATGAGTTTGGCGCCCGGCCCCACTTCGCCCAGCACGCGGGGAATGACCAGCAGTTGGCCAGAGACCAGGGTGGTGACCCCCTTCAGGCCGCTGGGCGCCTTGATGTTGGCCGGGTTGACGCCGAAGCGCGCGGCCAGCGCCGGGATGGTATCGCCAGACTGGGTCATGTAGAACTGGGTGGCCGCCGCGGCGGCCAGCGCCGTGGGCGAGGGCGAGGGCGGCGGCCGCAGGGTGCTGGTCGGCAGGTCCGGGTTCGTGGGCGCGGGCTCGGTCGCTGCGGCGTCGGTCGCCGCGCCAGTGAGCGCGCCGGGGGGCGTGGCGCTCGGCTGCGGACGAATGGGCGCCGGCGTGGCCGCCGCGGCAGCCGTGACGGTGGCCGGGTTGGGCGTGGCGCCCAGCGCGGCAATGGCGGCGCTCAGGCTGCCGCTGCGAATGCCCCAATAGCCCGCCAGCGCCAGCGCCGGCACCAGCAGCCAGAACAGGCGCGCCCCGCAGCCCCCGCCCGAGTTGCCCTGGCCGGTGCGGCGCTTGTCTGGATTATAGGGAATGCGCGGGTTCATGGCCGCGAGATCTGGTTGCCCGGCCCGCGGCAGTCGCAGGCCTCGATCGTCACGCCGCCGCGGGTTAACGTGCCGTCGTACTCGCTGCCCAACCCCTGCGACACCCAGCCATCCAACACAAAAGGGATCGGGCCGTCGGCCGGGATCCATTCGCCGTTGTACTTGCGAGCAAAATGAGTGTGCGTGCCCTGCGACACGCCGCCCTCGCATGATGGGTGGCCGATGCGGTCGCCGGTCTTGAGCGTGGCGCCCACGGCCACCCGCTCGCGCGCGGCGATGTGCATATAGAACAACACCCAGCCGGTCTGCTCATAACCGTCGCCATCCAGGTCCACCATCACCGCGCCATCGGCGGCGCGCACCACCAACCCCGGCGCCGAGGCCACCACCCATTCATCCGACTGCACGCAGCCCAGGGCGTCACCTGGCGGGGCAAAGTCGAGCGCCGCCCAGGCCGAGCCGGTGTCCCAGGCCGAGTGCGGGCCGCCGACGAATGACCACTCCTTGCCGGGCTCGAAGGGCAATTGCAGCGCGGGCTGCACCAGGTTGGTTGGCACCAGCGGCTCAAAGGCATCCTGGAACGGGTTGCCGAACAGGGCGCGATAGGTCTTACTCAAACCACCGTCGGATACCGCCTGGGTCCAATCGGCCGGCGAGAGCACCCAGGCCAAGAAGGCCTGCACGCCGGTGGTGCCGGGGTTGAGGCCGCCGGCGATCATCTTCACCGAGCCATCCGGAAAGCTCCACGACAGCAGGCCGCCGGCGCGCCAGGCGTAGTAGCCGTAATTCAATTTGCGGGCGGCGCCGGTCAATTGCAATAACAGGCCCTCACGGCCGGGCGTGGTGTCGCCCATGGGATAGGCCAGGCTGTTGTCGCCCGGGTGGGCCTTGCGCACCCAGCCGCTCTGATACTCCAGTAGCGCCAGCAGCAGGCGCGGGTCCAGCGAGTAGCGCTGGGCGACTGTCTGGATGACCTGCGCGCCGGTTAGCGTGCGCGCCGTGGAGGACCCATCCAGATCGATGCCGGGGATGTCCTGCGAGTAATGCGCCAGGTAGCCGCCGTACGCCTGGATGAAGGCGTCCAAGTTGAAACCGACCGAACCCGGCCCGTAGACAAAATCGCTATCGGGCAGGATCTTGAAATCGGGGCCGAAGTTGTTGGCGGTGGGCACCGGGATGGTGAGCACCTGGCCGGGGTGGATGGCGTCGGAAATCTTGATGCCATTCGCGGCGGCGATGTCGGCCGCGCTCACCCCGAAGCGCTCGCCGATCTTGCTCAGATAGTCGCCGGCCTGGACCGTGTATTGCTCCACCGATTGGCGCGCCAGGATGGCGGCATTGGTGGCGTTGGGCGTGGGTGAATTGGAAACATCCTGCGAGGGACGGGCGGTGGGGGTGGCGGCACCCGGCACTGGCGGCGTGGGCGCCGGCAGGGTGGGCGTGGGTTTGCCGGCGGGCAGGCTCTGCAGCCAGATGGGGGTGACCTGGCCGACCGGGGTGATGCTGCCCAGGTTGACCGGGGCGCCGGACTGGGTGCAGGCCAGAACCGCGAACGCGGCCAGGAGCACACTCAGCAGGCTGGCGCGCAGCGCGGCCGGGTGGCGGCCAGACGGCTGCCGGACCCCCACGCTCGATTTAGTCACCGGTTCCGACTCACCTCTACGGATGAAAACGATACACCGTTTGCGATTCGACCTGGATACTCAGGCTGCCATCCGCCGGGTTGGCCAGCAGATGCGCCGGGACTGGCGCCGGCTGCCCGGCGGCTGGCAGGTCGTGGCACTGGCACATCAAGCCCGAACCATCACATTCGCAATACACATAACTGCTCTGCACGCTGGCGTCCTTGGCAAAATAACGCACACCCAACTGATAGACATGCCCGTTCAGCGCCGCCCGGTCCAGGTGCAGATAGGGCGCAAAAACCTTGGGCAGGGTGCCCCAGCAGGCCAGGGCCGTGCCGGCCAGCGCCAGGGCGACGGCCAGGCCATTCAGCGCGGCGCTCGGCCGGCGCCCAAGGGCCTGCGGCAGCCACAGGCCGAACAGGGTCCCAGCCACCAGCAAGATTCCGGTTGATAATGCTTCAGACGTGTAATTATAGAACATCAACGCCGGGTAAAATACCGTTGAGTCCCCACCGTAAATAAGACTGTGCTGGCTGAGATATGCATACAAGCCGCCTAGCAGCAAGGCCGGCACGGCGAACCACAGCATCAAATAAGGACGCGCGCGAGCCGGCGTCGGTTGGATTTTCGGCGGGGTAGCCATACGCGAGCGGAGTATATCATGATGGCCAGGGCGCGAAACGGCACCGGCCGCGCGGGTGCATCCGCCGATGATGGTCACTTTTCGGCTGCGCCTATTGCGCCGGGCCAGCGCGGGGTGATGAAGATTAACAAATAAATACCGTAATGCACGCCAGCCTGGCGAATAGAATTCGCGGCTGTTGGCCTGCGGCCGGTCGTCCCCCTGCGAGGACGATGCCTTGTCATCTCGGTTGCGTGTACGGCGTTGTGGCAATAATTTATTGATATGCATAAACCCCGCGCTAGCAGCCACGCTGGCTACCCCATACGCTTCGCTTGGGACGCTGCGCGAAGGCCAGCTTCAGGAAGCCCCGTTTATTGCGCAGCATCCTTTAGGACGGGGCGTCGCTCATAGCCCGTCGGCTTTACGTATCCCACGAAACGAAGTGGAGTGGGGAGCCACGGGCAGCGCGTGGCATAGCGCGCGGCCAAAAAAGAGAAATGCACCCAGGGTTCAGGCGTTAATCTGCCCGGAAGATGGTTGTTACCTGGCGGGTATCCGGGTACCTGTTTAGAAGTGGCACAAGTGGCACAAGTGTTTTTAACGGCAAAAATGGCAAAACAAGCGGCACTGCGGGTAAGGAGGAAGTGTACGGACATAATGTTGCGGGCAGGGATTGGGCTCTAAGCCGAATACGATTTAGACAAGACTTATGGTGTGTAAAATTTCCAGCTCTAATCCGCGCCCTGGCATTTGTCCTGATCCCGAGCTTTGTCCCGTTAACCCGGATAAATGCGGACCGCTTTTTAACGGGACAATGTCAAACTTCAGATAACTGTCCGGATGCGGATTAGAGCGAGTCATCTATCCCGTACTCAGGCTTATCTGAACCGTATTGGGATTAGAGCGAGTCATCCCACCCGCATTCAGCCTTCTCTATACCGAATTGGGATTGGAGCCCTGGAAAGGCGTAGCAGATTGATTCAATTTCGGACGGCATCAAACGCCCGTGCGCGACATCGACGTGCATTTGTGTGGACACGTCTGGCTGGCGCTGCTGGTCATCTTCAGCGGCGGCGCTCTGGCCCTGCCCGCCTTTCCCGCTCAGGCCAACCCATCGACTCGGCGGCGGCTGTGCCGTGGATGGTCGCGCAGCCCAACTATCATGTGGCGGTGGTAGCCAGCGGCTTCCAACTGTCAGTGAACATCGCCTTTGTGCCCAGCCCAGGACCTGATCCGGACAGCGCGTTCTATTACGTCGCCGAGCTGTTTGGGACCGTCAAGGTGGTGACGCGCCCCGGGCAAGTGAGCAACTACGCCAGCGGTTGCTGAACTTTGACGCCAATGGCCATCTGCCGGGCGCTGGCGAGCAGGGCGTGGTGGGCCTGGCTGTTGACCAAACGAACGGCGACGTCTTCGCCAGCATGGTGTATGCCAGCGTGGCCTTCAGCAACACCGCCCCGCGCTACGGCGAAGTCATCCGGCTGCAAAGCCTGGACGGCGGGCGCAGCGCCGTGACGCAGACCGTGGTGCTGGACCTGGCCGGCGAGCCGCAGTCGCTGACGCATCAGATCAGTTCGCGGCAAGGTGCTGCGCTTCAACCCGGATGGCAGCGCGCCCAGCGACAATCCGTTTTACAACGCCGGCGATGGGATCGGCCCGGCCGACTGCCCACGTTCTGCGCATCCGGTATGTCGCGCCGATTTATCTGCCGGCGGCCTTTCGCTAAAGATAATTGCTCACGACTTTTGGGATGAATAGATGTTATCGGTAACTACCCAGCCGGACGGCGCGGACACTTAAGCGCTTGTAGCATATCCAACGCAATAATGGCCGGAAAACGCAGGCGTGTCGTGTGGCCGCCAGCTCTCCCTCACCCTGCCCTCCACTCCCCTGCGCTTCGCTTGGGGATCTTCGACCGCTGGGGGAGGGAAATGCGTTCAATTCGGCCGGCATTTTATGCCCGGCTGACCACCATCTTTCAAAGACAACTGCTAACCGGCCTTTGGTATAATCTTTAACGCCGTCGAGGGGAGCGACGGTGTTTTTTTGCCCGCGCTCCACCGTCGCTTGAACTCGCCGGCCGCCAGAGGTTGCCATGTCCAGCCCGCGCCCATTAGTCGAATGTGTGCCTAATTTCTCCGAAGCGCGCCGGCCCGAAGTGATCGACGCGATTGTGGCTGCCATGGAAACCGCCGGCGGCGCCGCGCTGCGCATCCTCAACGTCAGCTCGGACAAGGACCACAACCGCACGGTGGTGACCATGGCCGGAACGCCGGCGGCGGTGGAAGCGGCGGCCTTCGCCGGCATCCAAGCCGCGGCGGCGCTGATCAACCTGAACCAGCACCGCGGCGAGCACCCGCGCCTGGGCGCCACCGACGTGGTGCCCTTCGTGCCCATCCGCGACATCAGCCTGGAGGAGTGCGTGGCGCTCGCGCGCCGGCTGGGCGAGCGCGTGGGCGCCGAGTTGGGCCTGCCGGTTTATCTGTACGAAGCCGCCGCGCTGCGGCCGGAGCGCCAGAACCTGGAAGACGTGCGCCGCGGCCAATATGAAAAGCTGTTGGATGAGATCGCCCTTTCGCCGGCGCGCGAGCCGGATTTTGGGCCGCGGCAGGTGGGGCCGGCCGGCGCGGTCATCATCGGCGCGCGCTCGTTCCTGATTGCCTACAACATTTACCTCAACACCAGCGATGTGAGCATTGCCAAGAAAGTGGCCAAGGCCGTGCGGCATTCGTCCGGCGGGCTGCGCTTTGTGAAGGCCTCGGGCTTCCTGGTGGATGGGCAGGCCCAGGTGAGCATGAACCTGACCGACTTCGCCCAGACGCCCATCGCGCGTGTAACGGAGCTGGTGAAGCGCGAGGCCGCCCGCTATGGCGCCGGCGCCACCCGCAGCGAGCTGGTGGGGCTGATCCCGCAGGCGGCGCTGGTGGATGCCGCCCAGTGGTACCTGCAATTGGACAACCTGGAAGCCGACCAGGTGCTGGAAAACCGGCTGGCCGAAACGGCCGGCGACGCCGCGGACGAAGCCGTGCCGGAGGCGTTTCTGGCGCGCCTGGCGGCCGGCACCGCCGCGCCCGGCGGCGGCGCGGCCGCGGCCTATGCCGGGGCGATGGGCGCGGCGCTGGTGGGAATGGTGGCCCGGCTGACCGTGGGCAAGAAAAAGTATGCCGAGGTGGAGGCCCAGATGCAATCGGTGGTGGATGGCGCCGACAAGCTGCGCGCCAGCCTGACCGCCGCGGTGCAGGCCGACATCGAGGCCTTTGAGGCCGTGATGGAAGCCTTCAGGCTGCCCAAAGAAACGGCCGAGCAGCAGACCGGCCGGGCCGAGGCGGTGGAGCTGGCCTACATCCACGCCGCCGAGGTGCCGCTGCATGTGGCCCGCGACGCGGTGGCCACGCTGGGGCTGGCTTCGGTGGTGGCCGAGCACGGCAACGTGAATGCCATCTCCGACGCGGGCTCGGCGGCGCACCTGGCCCAGGCGGCGCTGGCCGGGGCCGCGCTGAATGTGCGCGCCAACGCCGCCGCTATCAAGGACCGGGCGACGGCGGCCAGCTGGCTGAAGGAGCTGGCCGGGCTGGAGGCACGCGCCGACGATGCCCTGGCCGCGGTTGAGCGCGCCACGCAGGACCGCAAGTAATGCCGGTGGCCGCGCGCCCGATGGGCGCCCCGACCCGGCTTACCGGGCTAACCCGGCAAGCCGCCTGCGTGCTGGCCGGCCTGGGCCTGTGCCTGGGCCTGAGCGCTTGCATGACGGG
This sequence comes from Anaerolineales bacterium, assembly GCA_043734225.1. Classification (GTDB taxonomy): domain Bacteria; phylum Chloroflexota; class Anaerolineae; order Anaerolineales; family UBA6663; genus JAYTFQ01. Next base: position 9,669 of record JAYTFQ010000041.1, read on the forward strand.
CGCCACGGCCTACGGCTTTGTGCCCTCGCCCAGTTTTGACACGCCGGCGCCGGTGACGGCAGGGCCATCGCCCACCGCATCCAGCCTGCCCCTCGGCGCCACCGATGTGACCCCGCTGGATGACAACCCGACGGCCACGCTGGGCGTGCTGCCCACTAGCGGCTCGACGATTACCCCGCCGGCCACCCAGGAAGCCACCCTCACGCCCGGCACCCCGTGCGCCAACCAGGCCTGCGCGGCGGCCGCCGGCCACTTCTGGCTCGACCGGCCGATTCCCTCCGATGGCGGCTACATCAACTATGTGGACCGCTCTTATCCCTACGGCTCGACCCAGGGCGGGCTGCGCGAGCCGCATCACGGGGTGGAATTCTTCAACGGCGCCGGCACGCCCATCATCGCGGCGGCGGCCGGCACGGTGGTGGTGGCCGGGCAAGACCTGGCGGTGGCCTACGGCCCAGCGATCAATTTCTACGGCAAGCTGGTGGTGGTGCAGCTAGACCAGGCGTATAACGGGCAGCCGGTGTTCAATCTGTATGGGCATATGCTCAGCATCCGGGTGCAGCCTGGCGACCACGTTCAGGCGGGCGACACGCTGGGCGCCGTAGGCGCCACCGGCGTGGCCATTGGCCCGCACCTGCACTTCGAAGTGCGCGTTGGCCGCAACGCATATAGCGCCACACGCAACCCGGAGCTGTGGCTGAAGCCGCTGACCGCCAACGGTAAGCCGTGGGCGGCCATTGCCGGCCGGGTGGTGGACCTGGACGGCAACTTGCTGCCCGAGGTGACCATCGCCATCAAGCCGATCTCAACCCTGACCGACAAGCCGCGCAACCGCTTCGTCAGCACGTATGCCACCGACCCGAACCAAATTAACGGCGATGACCAACTGCAGGAAAATTTTGCCATCGGCGAAATGCCGCCTGGGCTGTATTCGGTTTCGGTGAGCACCAGCAAATATTACGAGCAAAGCCTGACCGTGGCGCCCAACCAGGTGGCCTGGGTGAACTTCGTGGTGCGGCCGCCGCAGCCGGCGCCCACCAGCACGCCCAGCGGCCAGGCGCCGGATGATCCGGCTACGGGCACCGCCGCCGCCACACCGCCCGACGCGACAGCGGCGGCCACGGAGACGCCCGGCAAATGAATGGCTGTTGCCGGCCGCGCGGCTGGGGCGGCCTGGCGCTGTTTGCGCTAATCGCCGTTGCGCTCGCCAGCGCCGCCCTGCTGGCCGGCTGCCAGAACGCCGCCAGCGCCACCAGCGCGCCGGTGGGCTCGCAAGTGGCGCTGCGGCTGACCCAGACTGCCGCGGCCCCGACTGCCACCGCGCTGGCCGCCACCGCCAGCCTCACCGCGGCCGCCAGTCCAACCCCGGCCGCCACCGCAAGCCCGACCGCGGCCGCCAGCGCCACGGAGACGCGCACGCCCACCGGCACCGCTACGGCCTCGGACACGCCCACGCCCAGCGTGACCCCCACGCCCACCGGCACCGCCACGCCTACCCGCCAGGCGCGCGCCACGGTGCAACTGGGCAGCCTGCCGCGGCCGCCGGCCCAGTTCGGCGGCGAGAGCCATTTCTTTTTCTCCGATCCCGGCATCGGCTTCATCGCCTCGAGCTATCGCTATGGCTCGGTGGGCATTGGGCAGGCATTCGCGCCGCACCACGGCGCCGATTTCTCCGCGCCGTCCGGGTCGCCCATCCACGCCGTGGCCGATGGCACCATCTATTACGCCGGCAACGACCTGGACCAGCAATTTGGGCCGGAGACTAATTTCTACGGCAACCTGGTGGTGATCCAGCTTGCGCAGACCTGGAACGGCCACACCCTCTACGCGCTGTATGGGCACATGAGCCGGGTGGATGTGCAGACCGGCCAGCCGGTGGCCGCCGGCGACGTGGTGGGCGCCATCGGCGCGACGGGCGTGGCGCTGGGGCCGCACGCGCACCTGGAAGCGCGCGAGGACGCGCCAGAGAGCTATTGGGACACGCGCAACCCAGAGCTGTGGCTGGAGCCGCTGGCCGGCACGGGCACACTGGCGCTGCGCGTGACCAACAAGGCTGGCTTCTATTTGCCGGGCGTGCATGTGACCTTCATCTGCGGCGACGGCGCGGCGCGCTTTTTGGAAACGTATTGGTATAACGGCGTGAACCCGGATGACGCCTACGGCGAGAACGCGGCCATGATGGGCCTGCCGCCCGGCGCTTTTTTTGTTGCGTGTGCGAGTTACTTGATCGTGTCCAGATAGGCGATCACATCCGCCATGTTCTGCGCCGAGAGCTTGGTGGCGAAGTCGTGCGGCATGATCGACACGCCGCCCGCGGCGTAGGTGGCATTGCCGGGCACGATGTAGGCATCCGGGGCCACGACCGATTCAAAAATGTACTGGTCGCCGGTGGTCGCCTTGCCCTTGTAGTCGGCGGCCTTGATGCGCTGCGGGGCGCGCGCGCCGACGCCCTGGTTGTTGTTTTCGGTGGCCGGCTGCCAGTTGGGGCCCAGGCTGGCGCCGCCCTGGCTGATGTGGCAGGCCGGGCAGCCCATGGTCTGCACCACCTGCTGGCCGGCGGCCGGGTCGCCGGTGGGCAGTTTCTGGGTGATATCAGTGCCCACGGCCACGATGGCCTGAGTGGGCTCGGGGGTGACGTTGGCCAGCGCCGGGGCCCAGTTCATCACATAGGCCACGATGTACTGGATCTGGTCGTTGCGCAGCGGGCCGCCGTAATCCTGGCTCCAGGTGGGCATGCGCTGCGGGTATTGGCTGAAGACGGCCGAGGCGCGCGGGCGGCCGGCCGAGACGGTCAACAGGATGAAATCATGCACTGTGCCGGAATAGCCAGCCTCGGCCAGGCGCTTGCCGTTGGTCAGCAGGTCGGCGGTGTTCAGCGCCGGCGCGCGGCCGGTGCCTTTGCCGTCTAACCCGTGACAAGTCGCACAGTTGCTCTCGAACAGGGTGCCGCCCGCCTCGACTTGCCGCGCCTGGTAGGCGATGCTGAAATTCGCCATCCGGTCCTGCTCGGTTACGGCGACGTAACCAAGCAGGATCATGGTAATCACCAGGCTGAGGGTGCCGACGATAACGCGCCAAGACATGGCTTCTCTCTCCTAGGGCTTCTGCCAGTAGTTGGCGGTTTGTGCGTAGTAAGTCACCAGGCAGGACTCATTCTTCGCGCCAAGCTGGCACACGGGCCCGGCGGGCGGCCCCTCGTTCCAGGTGATGCGGAAGGTGATGCGTTTGACGCCCTCCTGCCAATCCTGGATGATCAGGTAACCGTGGCCGTTCACCAAGCAGTTGTTGAAGCGCTTGCAACTGGCGCCGCTGGCCGCAAGACCCATGCCGTCGTCATACAGCTTCATCAGCTCTTGCAGGGTCTGGGTGGGCGCGGACTGCCAGTTGGCGGCCTCGTAAGTGCCGGCGGTCAACTGAGTCCAATCGGCCTCTCTCAAGGGGCCCGGGTTGGTCTGGGGCAGCAGCTCGGCGATCACTTCCTGGTCGGGCGAAGTGGTCACCGCGTAGAAGGGCGTGCCCATGTACGACAGGATCGCAACCACGGCGACCCCCAAAAGGCCCACGGTCAGGCCCACCCGCCGGTCGCCATAGCGCCGGCTGGGGCCGACTTCGTAATACGGCAGCATGATCAGCACGCCGGTCAAAATGCCGGGCGCGATGATGCCCATCAAGAATTTATCGCCGATCTTGAGCATGCCTTGCAGCCACAAGAAGTACCACGGCGCCGTGGTGTGCAGCGGCGTCACCAGCGAGTCGGCGTGCGGCTCTAGTGGAGCGTGGAAGGAGAAAACGGCCCAGGCCACCATGATGGCGGTCAGCAGCGAGACGTACAGCAGCTCGCGCGTGATGATGTCGGGCATGAAGTAGGTGCGCTGGTCCGTGGGCACGCGCTGGGCGGTGTCTTCACCCACGGCTTCGGCCTCGGGCGGCAGGCCGTGGCCGTGAATGACCACTTTGTAGTAGTGCACGCCCAGGAAGATGATGCCGACCACCGGCAGCAAGAGCACGTGGGCCAGGTACCAGCGCAGCAGGCCGCCGGCGTTAAACTGCGGGCCGCCGCGCACAATCAGGTTGGCGATGTCGCCCACCTGCTGTGGCTGGATGGCTTCAACCATGGAGGCGCCGATGGTCACCGCCCAGAGCGACAGTTGGTCCCAGGGCAGCAAATAGCCGGAGAACGAGAGTAATAACGTGACCAGCAGCAGCACGATGCCGGTGACCCAGGTGAACTGGCGCGGCTTCTTATAGTTGCCGGTCAGGTAGGTGCGGGCCATGTGCAGCAGCACCACAATTACCATCAGCTCGGCGCCCAGTTTGTGCAGGTCGCGCATCAGGCGGCCAAAGGGCACGTTGCTGAGGATGTTGATCATGTTCTCGTAGGCCACCAGCGGCGAGGGCGTGTAGAAGATCATCAGGATCAAGCCGGTGATGATCTCGAACGCGAAGAAATACGTTGACATCCAGCCCAGCCGGAACGAGGGATACAGCCCGGTGACCAGATTGTGGTAGTAGGTGGGCCGCATGTGGAACCAGAAGCCATCCGCGTGCGGCTTGACGCGCGGGTTGGGCCGGGGCGGCGGATCACCGCGCAGCACGCTGCGGATATCATCGATATCCAGGCCGGCGGTGGCGCGCTCCACCACCTCGTTGGCCTTAAACATCACCGCGGGCAATAAGCCCTTGGCCTTTACATCGTCCAAAAAGGGAGCGTAGAATTTAAAAACCGACATAACAGTGCTCCTGACCGGCTACAGGCCGCCGTTCGGCTGCGAGTTGCCCTCGCCCAGAATGCGCTTGCCGGTATTGATCAAAAGCTTGGTGCCGCCGGTGATATTGACCGCGCCGCCCTGCAAACTGCCGGCTTCCGCCTTGGTCTCGTCCAGCACTTTGCCGCTGTCATCCACCACCTGGATCACAAACACATCCAGGTTGCGGCGGGCGGGACCGTCGACGCGGATGCCGGTCGGCAGGTACTTCGAGCCGTGGCACGGGCATTCAAACCGGTCGTTGGTCGGCACCCACTTATACAGGCAGCCCAGGTGCACGCACACCTTGTACAGCGCTTTCACACCCGGCTTCTGGGGGTAATTCGCCTTGAGCGTGTCGCCGTTGTAGGTGTACTGGTGCTGTAGTTCTTTGTCGCCGTTGTTCACCAGCCAGAAGCGGCCGGCGTCGAACGCGACCGGACCGGAGTCCACCGGCGGCACAGCGGCGATATCCAGCGTGAAAATACCGCCGAATTCGCCGGCTTTGAAGCGCGGGACGGCAAACCAGACGATCGCTCCGCCGGCCTCGGCCAGAAACAGCGCCATTGAGGCAGCCCAAATGTAGTACAAAAATTCCCGGCGCGTCATCGGCGGGACGCTGGGGGCCGCGGAGGCCGCCGGGGTGGTCGGTGCTTCTTTAGCTGCAGCCGCCATAGGGGTTCTAGTCCTCCTCCACATGAATTCTAAAACTGCGAGAACAAGTAAAATCTATCACAATCCTTTAACTGAGTCAAACAAAGTCGGCCCGATTTGACTGTAATAGCGGAGCGACGATAATACGACCATGGTTGATGCCGTCTTGCCCCCGCCGGTGCTGGTGGCCGAGCCCGCGAGCCTGAGCCGCCTGCTGCAGGCGCTGGTTCGCGAGCCGGCCATTGGCGTCGATACCGAATCCAACAGCCTTTTTGCCTATCGCGAACGGGTGTGCCTGATCCAATTTTCCACCCCCGCGCAGGATTATGTGCTGGACCCGCTGGCCCTGCCCGACTTGAGCGCCCTGGGGCCGCTGTTTGCCAACCCCGCACAGCAAAAGATCTTTCACGCCGCCGAGTATGACCTGATCTGCCTCAAGCGCGATTACGATTTCAAATTTGCCAACGTCTTCGACACCATGGTGGCCGCCCGCACCCTGGGCTGGCCGCGCCTGGGGCTGGGCGCCATCCTGCAGGAGCGCTTTGGCGTGGTAATGAACAAGCGCTTTCAGCGCGCCAACTGGGGCGAGCGCCCGCTGACCGACGAATTGCTGGATTATGCCCGGCTGGACACGCGCTACCTGGTGTCGCTGGAGGCCATCCTGGCCGCCGAGCTGGCCAGCAGCGGGCGGACCGAGGAGGCCGGCGAAGAGTTCGAGCGCCTGGAGCGCATGCCGGCCGCGGCCGCCGCCAGCGCGGAGAACATCAACCCGCATGCCTTCTGGCGGGTGAACGGCGCCCGCGATTTGACCCCGGCCCAGGCGGGCGTGCTGCGCGAGCTATATTTGTATCGCGAGCGCCAGGCCGAGCGCGCCGA
>JAYTFQ010000042.1:0-5107 GCA_043734225.1 Anaerolineales bacterium
CGATGGCCGCTTTGTTCTATATTCCGTATGGTAGAATCCCCCCTGTGAAATACCATATTTGGACCGAAGGCTGCCAGATGAACGTGGCCGACTCGCAACGCGTGGCCAGCGCGCTGGAGAAACTCGGCTACCTGGCCGAGCCGGATATCGAAGCCGCTGACGTGGTGGTGCTCAACACCTGCGTGGTGCGGCAGAGCGCCGAGGACAAGGCCTATGGCCGCCTGACGACCCTGGCGCCGCTCAAGCGCCGCCGGCCGGACCTGGTCATCAACCTGATGGGCTGCCTGGTGGGCGTGCGCGGCGCCGAGAAGCTGCGCGCCAAACTGCCCTTCGTGGATGTGTTTTCTCCGCCTTCCGAGCCCGGCCCGCTGGTCAAGTTCCTGCTGGAGCGTGACGGCCGCGACCTGCTGGAAGCCGAAACCGCCCAGCGCTTTGCCTTCCAGGACGAAGTCACCAGCCTGCTCAACCCGGCGGCCGCCAGCGAGCTGGTACTGCCCATGGCCGAGCGCGGCCGATTGGTGTCGGCGCACGTGCCGGTGGTGTATGGCTGTTCGCACGCCTGCACGTTCTGCATCATCCCCTTCCGGCGCGGCGTCGAGCGCTCGCGGCCGGTGGGCGAAATTGCCGCCGAAGTGCGCTCGCTGGCCGCCCAGGGCGTAAAAGAAGTGACCTTGCTGGGCCAGATCGTGGATCGCTACGGCGCCGACGTGGCCGACGGCCCCACCCTGGACCAATTGCTGCGCGTGGTGCACTCGGTTGACGGCCTGGAGCGCATCCGCTTTCTCACCTCGCACCCCAGCTATATGACCGACGACCTGCTGCGGACCGTGGCCGAGCTGCCCAAACTGTGCGAGCACATTGAAGTGCCGGTGCAGGCCGGCGACGACGAGGTGCTGGGCCGCATGAAGCGCGGCTACACCAGCGACGACTATCGACGCCTGATCGACCGCATCCGCCACCTGGTGCCCAACACCTCCATCGCCACCGATATCATCGTCGGCTTTCCAGGCGAAACCGCCGCGCAGTTCCAGCGCACCTATGATTTGCTGGCCGAGCTGAAGCTGGACGTCGCCCACCTGGCGCGCTATTCCACCCGGCCCGGCACCGTGGCCGAGCGGCGCCTGCCGGATGACGTGCCCGAAGCCGAAAAGATGGCCCGCTTCCGCGCACTGGAAGACCTGCAGGCCGAAGTGGTGGCCGGCATTAACGCCCGCTACCTGGGGCAAGAGGTGGAGGTGCTGGTGGAAGCTGAACACAAAGGCAAATGGAAGGGCCGCACTCGCACCAACAAGCTCGTATTTTTTGAAGACCCGGCCACTGACTGGGCCGGGCGGACGGCGCGTCTGACTGTCACCCAGACCAGCCCGTGGAGCCTGCAAGCCGAGCGGCAGTCCGCAGCGATCCTGCTGCCGGTGGTGTAAGTTCGGCGCCGCCGCCGTGACCACCACGGTTGTCGCGCGCCTCAGGGTCAACCCAACAAATCGCGTCCAGCGCCGCCCGCGTGAGCTTAAAGTCCCATGCCCCCCAATCGCAAAGTCCTCTACCTGATTGACGGCCACGCCCTGGCCTACCGCACTTATTTCGCCCTGACCAGCATCGGCGGCGACAATTCACGCTGGATTACCAAATCCGGCGAGCCCACCGCCGGCACCTATGGCTTTGCCTCGGTCCTGTTCAAAATTCTCGAACAGGATAAGCCTGACTATCTGGCTGTCAGCTTCGACCTGGGCCGCACCTTCCGCGACGATCTCTTCGCCGACTACAAAGGCACGCGTGACAAGATGCCGCCCGACTTGGCCATCCAGATCGAGCGCATCATGGAGCTGGTGGAGGCCTTTAACATTCCCAAGCTCACGGCCGAGGGCTTCGAGGCCGACGATGTGCTCGGCACCGCCGCCCGCCTGGCAGTGGACCAGGGCGTGGATGTCAAGATCATCACTGGCGACCGTGACTTGCTCCAATTAGCCGGCGAGCATGTGGTCATCAGCCTATCGGGTCAAAAGCTGTCCGAGGCCATGGACTATGGCCCGGCGGAAGTGACGGCGCGTTTTGGCCTCGGCCCGCGCGAATACATCGACTACAAGGCGCTGGTCGGCGATAAGAGCGACAACATCCCCGGCGTGGCCGGCGTGGGCGAAAAAACAGCGCTCGACCTGCTCGTGAAATACGGCTCGGTCGACGGCATTTATCAGCATCTGGAAGACATCCCGGCCCGCTTCCGCACCAAGCTCGAGGCCGGCCGCGACTCGGCCCATCTGTCGCTCAAGCTCAGCACCATCGTCACCGATGTGCCCATTACCCTGGATTTGAACAAATGCATCGCCGGCGCCTATGACCGCCAGCGCCTGTTTGAGCTGTTCCGCATCCTGGAGTTCAACTCGCTCTTGCGCCGCCTGCCCGAAGGCCAGCCGGCCGAGGGCGCGCCCGCGCAGCCGGAAGCTGAGACCGGCGGGCAGCAAATGGCGCTATTTGGCGCGCCGGCCGCCGGCAGCCACACCGGCGGCCTGGTGCCGCCCGTGCCCGCCCGCCTGACGACCGGGCCTACCCAGGTGACGGTGGTTACCGACGAGTCCGGCCTGGCCGCGCTGGTGAGCGCGCTGGACGCCGCGCCGTTCATCACCTTCGACGTCGAGACCACCGGCACCGACTCCATTCGCTCGAAGCTGGTCGGCATTGCCCTCAGCGTCAAAGAGGGTGAAGGCTACTACATCCCGGTCGGGCACATGGCCGAGGGCAGCCCGCAATTGCCCGTCGCTCAGGTGGTGGCTGCCCTCACACCGGCCATGACCAACCCAGAGATCCCGAAATACGGCCACAATCTTAAATTCGATTTTGAGGTGCTGGCCCGCGTGGGGTTGCGCGCGATCCCGCTAACTTTCGACACCATGCTGGGCGAGTGGCTGTGCGACCCCGCCTCGCACAGCCTGGGCCTGAAAAAGCTGGCCTTTGTGCGCCTGGGCGTCGAGATGACCGAGATCAAGGAATTGATCGGCACCGGCAAAAAGCAGTTGACCATGGACCAGGTGCCAGTCGCCGCCGCCGCGCCCTATGCCGCCGCCGACGTGGACATGACCACGCGCCTGGTGCCGATCCTGCGCGCCGAGCTGGCCGAAAAAGGCCAGACCAAGCTGTTAGCCGATGTCGAGATGCCGTTGATCCCGATCCTGGCCGAGATGGAGCTGACCGGCATCGCGCTCAATGGTGATCATTTGCGCGCCATGTCCGCCGACCTGGAGAAGCAGTTGGCCGGCCTGGAGAAGAAAATCTACGCCCTGGCCGGCTACGAGTTCAACATCAACTCCACCCAGCAGTTGGCCGAGGCGCTGTTCGAGAAGATCGGGCTGCGGCCCGCCGATCGCTCGCGCAAGACGGCGGCTGGCAAATACTCCACCGCCGCCGATGTGCTCGAGGATCTGCGCGGGCAGCATCCCATCATCGATCTGATCTTGGAGCAGCGCGAGTTAAGCAAGCTCAAATCGACCTACATCGACGCGCTGCCCGAAGACATCAACCCCGAGACCGGCCGCGTGCACACCTCCTATAAGCAGACCGGCTCGGTCACCGGCCGCATCGCCTCCGAAGCCCCCAACCTGCAGAATATTCCGGTCCGCACCGAGCTGGGCCGCGAGGTGCGCAAGGCCTTCATCGCCGCGCGCGGGCGCCGGCTGGTGGCCGCCGACTATTCCCAGATTGAACTGCGTGTCGCGGCGCATGTCTCCCAGGATGCCACCCTGCTCGAAGCCTTCCGCCAGGGCGAGGACATTCACGCCGCCACTGCCGCCGCGGTGCTGGGCGTGCCGGCCGATCAGGTGACCAAGGAGCAGCGGCGCCAGGCCAAGACCGTGAACTTTGGAATCCTCTACGGCCAGGGCGCCTTTGGCCTCACCCGCACCACCGGCTTCACCCTGGCTGAGGCCGAGAACTTTATCAAGGCCTACTTCGACCGCTTGCCCGGCCTCAAGGCCTACATCGACGGCACCAAGCGCTTTGCCGCCGAGCACGGCTATGTGGAAAGCCTGCTGGGCCGCCGGCGCTATTTTCCCGGCCTCACTCAGGGCGGCGGCACGCGTGAAGGCGCCATCGCCAAGGCCCGCGCCGAGCGCGAGGCCATCAACGCTCCCATCCAGGCCACGGCCGCGGATATCATTAAGCTAGCCATGCTGCGCCTGCCGCGCGCCTTTCACGATGCCGGGCTGACCGCCCAAATGCTGCTGCAGGTGCACGACGAGCTGGTAGTGGAATGTCCCACCGCCGAGGTGGCCCAGGTGTCCAAAATCATGCGCGCCATCATGGAGAGCGCCTTCACGCTGGACATTCCGCTGGGCGTGGAGGTGCGCACCGGCAAAAACTGGGAGGAGATGCTATACTCCTAGCGTATGAGTGGAAACCGCGAAGCCTTCGACCAGGCCATGCGCCTGGGCCATTCCGCCGCGTGGGACCAGCACTGGGACCGCGCCATGGCGGCGTATCGCACCGCCCTGACCGAGTTCCCCGACGACCCGCCGGCCCTATCCAGCCTCGGGTTTGCCTGTCTGCAAGCCGATCAACTGGATGTCGCCCTGCAGCTTTACCAGCGCACGGCCGCGCTCTTGCCGGGCGACCCGGCGGCGCCGGAAAAGTGCGGCGAGATTTTTGAGCGCCAGGGCCGCCTGAACGAAGCCGCCCAAACTTATCTGGCCGTAGCCGAGATTCACCTCAAGCGCCGCGACGTGAACAAGGCTATGGACAATTGGAGCCGGGTGACGCGGCTGACACCTGACAACCTGGCCGCGCACTCGCGCCTGGCGCTGGCCGCCGAGCGCACTGGCCAAACCCGCCAGGCCGTGTTGGAATATATTGAAATGGCGCGCATCTTCCAGCGCGCCCGCGACACGGAAAAGGCTACCCTCGCCGCCAGCCATGCCCTGCAGTTGGACACCAAATCAGTCGAAGCGCGCGATGCCCTCGACCGGCTGCGCCGCGGGGCGGCCCTGCCGCTGCCCGAACGGGTCAAGCCCGGCACCGGCGCGCTAAAACCCTTCGGCGACGAAATCCCCGGCGCCCTGTCGGGTGATGGCGCCGCGGCCGCCAGGAAACCCGGCGACAAGAACGCCTCACCGCTGACGGT
>JAYTFQ010000043.1:0-3286 GCA_043734225.1 Anaerolineales bacterium
TGTAGATGGCGAACTGGATATACATCCAACCGACCAGGGGGACCGTGGTGGGGTCGGGCACGAGAAAATAGGCCAGGATGAAGCCGGGCATGGCCGCCGCAAAGAACTTGCGGTAATTGGCGTAGTAGCGGTCATCGTCGTACAAATCAGCCAGATAAGCCACGCCGGGGTTGAAGTCGTAGCAGTTTTTGGTGCAGCCCACGCACGTCTCGCAATGCGCGTTGGCCACGGTGGCAAAGGGGGTCTGGTTATACAGGCGCTGTACCGGATAGAGCGGGCAGATGCTGGAGCACCAGCCGCTCTTGCCTTTGAAGAGATACCCGCCCAAAAACGCGCCCGCCAGCGCGGCCAGGATGAGCACGGCGCTGGCCGGGCCGCTGTAGTTGAACAGCCATTTGCGGCTGGAGGCAAACACAAAGAAGGCCACAAGGCCGATGACAAAGCCATACTCTTTGAACCAGGCCGGCGGGGTGAGCGCGCGGGTGAAATTGAAGCGGCGCGGGGCCTGGTTGGCGGCGGCCAGCGGGCAGACATTGCGCCAAATACCCGGCGCCGCCAAAAAGACCAGCGGCAGCACCGGCACCGTCAGCCGCCACCACAGCAGCAGGCCGGCGGCCGGCGCCACGAGCAGCAAGACCACATACGCCAGCGCGGCCACCACCACCCCGGCGCGCACCCAGCGCCAGAAGCGCGGCGTGAGGCGCGACCGTGAGCGGAGCTGCAGATAGTTGGGGAAGAGTGTTATTGGGCTGGAGGTCATTTCATTTGACCCAATTGGAGATGAAGGCGTTGGCCTGGCGCAGCTTCACCGACAGGGTGCGAGCCAGCTCGAAGAGCACATCGCGCGCCAGCTCCGGCTCGTGCGCGGCGAAAACCTGGAAGGCGTCGCGGCCGATGCTGAGCACTTCGCCGTCCGTGGCGGCGCGCAGTGTGGCCGCGCGCGGCTTACCATCCAGAAAGGCCTGCTCGCCGATGACGGCCCCGGCCTCGCGCGTCTGTGTGTGGCGCATCTTGCCGCCCTGGCCTTGCGGAATCAGCACATCCAGCCTGCCGGCCACGATAATGTAAAAGGCGCGGTCGGTGTCGCCATGGCGAATGACGGACTCGCCGGCCTGAAAGCGGCGCATCTCGGTGTGCTGGAGCAGTTTCTGCCATTTGGCGTCGTCCCAGTCGGGCAAGAAGACCAATTCCTGCGATGGCTGACTCTCGGTTTGAGTCGGATAGTCAAAGAATGAACGCACCTTGGGATATCCTTTCTGGTCGCGCTGACCCAGACGCAACTCGACTCCAGGCCGGTCACGCCGGCCGCGTGACCTGGGCCGCGGCGCCGCCTTCAGCCCGCAGCCATTGCTCCAAAATGACGATGTGCCGCTGTTTGGCCGCCTCGCGCTGGGCGCGGGCTGCCGGCGTAAAGTAAGTGTGGCCTTGCAAAAACCTGATCTGGGCCGACCACCACTGGCGCTGGTCCATGGGCGTGTTCACCGTGTTGAATTCCAGGCGCAACGCCTCGTTCCGCTCAAAAAAATCGTCCCGGCCCAGTACATCCAAATCGGCGTCGGCCAGAATTTCCTCCAGCGGAAGATGCGGCGACTGCGGCAGGCGAGTCGCCAGGATCATACCCGCGATCCGTTCAATTTGCTGAGGCGAAAACCCGTAAGCGGGCAAAGTCTCAGTTGCGATCCGAACGCTCACTTGCTCATGTTCAACGCGGACGTAGATAAAGCCGATATCGTGGTAAGCGGCGGCGACTTCCAACAGTTGCACGTTCTCCTCGCTCATTTCGCTGAGCCGCGCCAGCCGGGCGACGCCGGGGATAACGTCGGCCTGTGTGTGCCCCAGGTTGTGGTAAGTTAATTCTGGTGAGAGCTCGGCTGCCAGGCGGGCCAAGGCGTGGGTGATGGCTCCGGCCGCGTTGGGCGGAGTATCGATGCGCACGGCCAGCGCCACGGCCGCCTTTAGGGTCAGCGACCGCCCCGCGGCCCAGGCATTCGCCAGGGCGGCGTCGCCCAACTGCCCGCGCACGGCCGCCAACTCCCGGTCGTATTCCGGCTGCTGGTCGGGCCACATGGGCGAGTTATGCGCGGCGCGCGCGGCCTCCGCCGCCCCCAGCAGGCGCGCGGCCCGCTCGGCCTGGCCCACTGCCTGTGCTAGGAAGGCCAGGCATTCCAGTTGGTGGGCCTGGGCGCCTTGGTTCCCCAACTCTTCCCAGGCCATAATCGTCTGCCGGTAAAGCGCCTGCGCCAGCGCCACATGGCCTTCGTGCCGCTCAAGATGCGCCAGCTCGCTGCGGGCCATGTTGGCGCGCCGTGGATCATGCCGCTCCAAAAAGACGGACAGGCATTCTTCGAGCAGCGGGCGGGCGGCGGCCGTGTCGCCGGCCATGTTGGCGACACCTCCCCAGCTCAAAAGCGACAAAGCTGTGCCCCAGGTGCTGCCCATCTGGCGATATAGTTGGACGCTCTCCGCCAATTCGGCCTGCGAAGTAGCCAGGTCGCCGTGGGCTCTGGCTTCGTATTCCCCAAGCCAGAGCAGCGTGGTCGCCAGCGCCCAGGGGTCGCCCGAGGCGCGGGCTAGCGGCAGGCTTTCTTGAGCCGCGGCCTCTGCGGCCTGTGTGTTGCCCGTGATCATCTCTACCACCGCCAGGACGGACAGCCCAAAGCCCAGCCACCCCTTTTCGCCCAAGGCCCGGGCCAGCTGAACGCTCTCCCTCAGTATCGGGCCGGTGGCCCCCACGTCGCCGTAATTCATGTGGGTTGCCGCCAGGCCGCTGACCGCCTTGGCATGGGCCGACAAACGCCGATGACGATCCGCTGCGTCGCGCGGCTCGGGCAGGGATGGCGCCAGGGCCAGGGCTTTCGTCAGCGCCGCCTGGGCCTCCATCGTGTCGTCGTGCCGCTCCCAGAACCAAAACAGGGCACCCGCGAGCCGCATAGCCGCCTCACCACCTGCACCCTGCGAATTCGGCGGGGTGTCGCTTTCGAGCGCCCATTCCAGGGCCGCGCGCAGGTTGTCCTGCTCGGTGGCCAGCCTTTCCAGCCACCCGCTCTCATCCGGGCCGAACAGTCGCGGCGCAGCATCTTCGGCTAGCCGCAGGTAATAGGCCAGGTGCCGGTCGCGCGCCGCCGCGGACTCACCTCCCGGTGCATCAAACAGCTTGTCGCGGGCGTACTGGCGAATGGTTTCCAGCAAGCGGTAGCGCGTCTCATCGCCCGGCGCCCGATCGGCCACAACCAGCGATTTATCCACCAGCCGCGACAGCAGGTCGAGCACGTCCAAATCGCTGCAA
>JAYTFQ010000044.1:0-2089 GCA_043734225.1 Anaerolineales bacterium
GGCCGTCGGTTTCATCGACGGCCCGCGGCTTACGCTTTTTCCACAGCTAGTTTATCAGGCCGCGGCCGGGCCCGGTTCGGGGCGGGCTTTCTTGGCCAGGTACAGGGCCGCGTCGGCCAGGGCGATTAACGATTGCAGGTTGGCGCTGTCTTCCGCCAGCGCTGCGCAGCCGGTGCTGAGACCGATAGAGAGCGGCCCGGCATCGGTCTCAATCGGGCCGACGGCGGTGCGACGGTGCAGGCGGGTGGCCACCCGTTCGGCGGCGGCCAGGTCGCACTCCAGCAGCAGCACGATAAATTCATCGCCGCCATAGCGCGCCAGCAGGCTGGCCTCGCGCAGGCTCTCGCGGCAGCGGTCGGCCACGCCGCGCAGCACCTGGTCGCCCACGGCGCGGCCATAGGTGTCGTTAATTTGCTTGAAGCGGTCCACATCCAGCATCATGGCCGCCAGCGGGCGTTTGTAGCGCCGGGCGCGCTGAAACTCCTTGTCGGCCAGCTCCAAAAAGTGGCGGCGGTTGTTTAGCCCGGTCAGGCTGTCGTTCATGGCCAATTGCTCCAGCCGCTGAGCTTTTTCCAGCAGCAGGCTGCGCTGAATGGTGAGCGCGGCCTGATGGCTGACGGCGACGGCCAACTGCACGTCCTGTTGGTCGAACGGGCGCGAGGCCGGGTTGGTGCGATAGACGTAGGTCAGCGCCACCACTTCATCGCCTGCCAGGCCGGGCACGCACAGCAGCGAGCGGATGTTGAGCATCATCGCCGCCTGGCCCATGACCGTGTCCAACTCGCCGGCCAGATCGGGAATAAACACGACCGCGCGCTGGTCGATAGCCTGCCGCGCCAGCGCGGCCGGAAAGCCCAGGTCGCCCAGGCGGTCGAAGCGGCTGGCGGGGATCACCTCGCACCGGTCCGCGCCCAGAGCCGTGCGCGCCAGGTCGGAGACCTCTTTGAGCGCGGTGTCCAGCTCGATAATGGTGTTCAGGCGCATGGCCACTTCGTACAGCACGACGGCGTGCTGATCGACAGATTCGAGCACCAGGTCGCGCGTGAGCGGCTGGGTGCCGGGCAGGCCCTTGGTTCTGTTTTGGGCCTCGTGGCGCTCGCGGCGCCCGATCGTTAGGGTGTGCTGGCCGATGCGAACCTGGTCATCGATTTTGAGCTGCAGCGGCTGGACCAGCCGCTCGCGATTCACGTATGTGCCGTTGGTGCTGTTCATGTCGCGGATGGTCAGGCTGTCCGCGGCCGAGTCCTGGACAATTTCGGCGTGCAGCCGCGAGGCCGATTCGTCGGCGATGACGATATCGTTATCAGGTTTGCGTCCCAGGCTGACTCTGCCGGTGGGCAGAAAGAACTCGCGCGGCTCGTGCCAGGGCGAGCGTATCGACAGAACCCAGATGCTCATTTCGGGTTGAGTCTACGCGGAAGCGCGGGTCTGTCAAACGAACCAGGCGCGCGCCTGATGGGCCTCGGGGGTGAACGCCAGCTCCAGCGACCAGGGCGCATCGGGCGAGGCGCGCACGGCGCGCCAGGCGCCGGCCGGCGGCAGCGGGTTGCTGCGGTCAAACGTGGCTTTGTAGTGCGCGAGCTGTTTGGCATCTACACCCAGCTCGGCCAGCAGCACTGCAATGGGGCCGCCATGCGTCACCAGGGCCACCGGGCCGGAGGCGAGGCAGAGCTCGCTGGCATGCACCCAAACCGGCCAGACGCGTGTCAAGATGTCCTTGCCTTTTTCGTCCGGCCGGATTTCGGCCAGGCGCGTGTCTTCTTGCGCGGTCAGCCCCACAACCGCGGCGGCAATCTCGGCCGTGCGCTGGCAGCGGACCAGCGGGCTGTTGAAGATGTGGCTGACAGCCATATCATGCAAGAAGTCGCCCAGCTTGGCCGCCTCGGCTTCGCCCTGGGGTGTGAGCGGCGGGCCGGGCGGCAGATGATAAACAAGGTCGGTGCGGCTCCAATCGGGCGTGGCGTGGCGGACTAAGTAAATCGTCGGGATCATAGTGAGGTTCACTTTACCAGTCTCGTGGGCGCGCGGCAACCCGCCAGAATAGAGGGGTCTTTGACCATGAAATTCCGAAAAAGCGATCTCCGGCGGC
>JAYTFQ010000045.1:0-2372 GCA_043734225.1 Anaerolineales bacterium
GAGGCACGAGCCAGTCCCCGCGGCCATGCGCTACAGGTGCTTCATCACGCCCGTGCCGACGCGCGCCGGGCCGTCGCCCGGTAGGGATGCTATAGTGTCGAAACATCCTTGATTTCCCTGCTTACAGTCGCCAGAGGCGGGTCCGCGCCACACGGCTTGGCAGTTACGTTCAATCAAAAAGAGGCGCGGCCCGTTTGTGACATGGGCCGCGCCTCTTTTATTTCAAACTAGATTTCCGCGAAGGCTTTGATAAACGCCCCGATGAACTTCTGCCCCAGCCAGTATTCGCTGAGCCGGATATGCTCGTTGGGCGCGTGGGCCCGAGCGCCCTGGTGGGTGATGCCGGCCAGGACAGCGGGGATGCCCAGCATGTCAGACAGCGGGTACATGGGGCCCGAGCCGGCCATGCGCGGATAGATGACCGGGTCGGCGCCGTACACGGCGCGGGCGGCCTGGATGGCGGCCTTCACCACAGATGAATCAGGGCTGCTGACAGCGGCGTGTTCGCCGGCCAGCGGAATAATCTCGATATCGTCGAAGCCGCGCCGCGCCAGGTGCTGTTTGAGCAATTCATGCACCAGCTCAGGGGTGAGTTGTGGCACCAGCCGGAAGTCGAGCTTGGCGCGCGCTTCCTTGGGCAGCACGGTCTTGGTGCCTTCACCGGTGTAGCCGGACTCAAGCCCGCAGATAGTCAGGGTGGGATTGAAATAATAGGCGCGCTTAGCGTCGCGCGCGTCCATATTGTTGATAAAGGCCTTGGCGCCGTACAGTGCCTTGATCTTGTCCGCGTTGTAGGGCAGTTTGTCCACCATATCCAGCTCGGCGGCGGTGGGCGGCACGACGTGCTCCCAATAGTCGTCCAGGGCGATGCGATCGTCGGGCGTCTTAAGCGTGTTCAGCGCCCAGACCAGCCGCCAGGCCGCGTTGGGCAGCACCGGGCCGTTAGCCGAGTGGGCATCAGTGTCGAGCAGCTTGAGGCGCAGCTCGAAATAGGCGATGCCTTTCAAGCCCAGCCACAGGCTGAACTGGTCTTGCTCGTTGCGTCCGCCGGTCTCCCACAGGCAGCCATCGGCTTGCAGCAGGTCGGCATGCGCGCGCGCAAAAGCCTCCAGGTTCGGGCTGCCGATTTCTTCTTCGCCCTCGATCACCCACTTGATTTTGCAGGGCAGGGGGCCCTGCGTGGCCAGCCAGGCTTCGATGGCCTGCATGCGGCACATCTGGTCGCCCTTGTTGTCGGCCACGCCGCGCGCGTAGAGTTTGCCATCGCGCACGGTCGGCTCGAAGGCCGGGGTTTCCCACAGCGCCAGCGGCTCGGGCGGCTGCACGTCGTAATGATCATAGATCAGCAGGGTCTTAGGCCCCTCGCCCAATTCCCCATAGACCACCGGCTGGCCGCCGGTCGGCAGCAGGCGCACTTTGAAGCCGCGCGCTTCCAGCCGCTCGCGGGTCAGGTCGGCCATTTCCAGCATGCCCCTGTTCTGCGCGGCGATGCTAGGCTGGCGCAGATAGCGGCTCAGTTCGGCCAAGAATTGTTCGTGGTGCGTGTCGAGATAATCATTGAAAGCTTGCATCAAAACTCCCGGGAGGCAGCTGGCGGTGTGTCGCCAGAGGCGTTGTATCGCGCTTGAATGGCCGCTAAGTCAATCCGTGAGGTGATATCCAGGCTCAGCGGCGTCACCGAGACCACGCCGTCCAGCAGCGCGCGGACGTCCGAATCCGGCTCCACGCGTTCGGGCTCGACCTGGCGTATATAGCCGACCTTGGCACGGTCGCCCAGGTTGGCGCGCTCCGGCCTCTGCGGCAGATAGTAGCGTGTGCGCGACAGGCGCGTGACACGCCAGGGTGTGATGGTTGTGGCGCCTTCCGGCACTTCTATCTTGAGCACGTCCACATCAGGCAGGCGCGGCTGGCTGAGCAGTTGGCGGGCAAAGTGCTGGGTGAAGTGCCCGGCCGCGGCAAAGTCGATATCTTTGGAATAGCTAAGGTGAAAGCTGGGATCGGTCTGGAGCGAGACGGCCAGGCCGGGGATGCCAAAGCTGGCGCCTTCCAGCGCCGCGCCAATCGTCCCGGAAATGGTCACACCGCTGCCGACATTCTCGCCGTAGTTGATGCCGGCGACGATCAGGTCGGGGTAAGTCGGCATCAGTTCCACTACCGCGTGCAGCACGGCCTGTGCCGGGCTGCCATCCACGGCATAGCCCTTCCAATTCTGGCCGCCGACGGTGATGGCCTGCACGGCGATCCGGCCTTCGGTGTGCAGGGGCAGGCTGCGGCCGGCGCCGCTCCACTGCTGGCGCGGCGCCACCACCGTCACAAAGCCCAGCAGGGCCAGGTACTCGGCCGCCGCCCACAATCCGGGCGAGTCGATGCCG
>JAYTFQ010000046.1:0-8880 GCA_043734225.1 Anaerolineales bacterium
CTGGCTATAATACATGAACTTCGGGGCGTGGCTCAGTTCGGCTAGAGCACACGGTTCGGGACCGTGAGGTCGGAGGTTCAAATCCTCTCGCCCCGACAGTCAAAGCACAGGCCACACGGCTCAGCGAAAACTGAGCCGTGTGGCCTGTGCTTTTTTACTGCGATCGTCCACTTGGGCAAGCGGTTCGCGTGGCCTCCAACAAGGCTATCTCATACAACCACAATTTGCCCCATCATACCGCTGTCCTCATGCGTCAGGAGATGGCAGTGGTACCACAATCCAAGTTGTACCGAGCAATCAGCCCGCGTCATGCGGAATCACGACGATTTACACTATCCGGCCGGGTGGCCCGCTCATATACTGGCAGGGTAAGTTGGCACGTCTAAAGCTCGGACGTTTCTGGTAGTGGATGGCCGCGAGTGCCCTCGGGCCAACCCGGCTCCAGAAAGACGGAGGGGTCAGGAGGCAATCATGCGGCGTAAGAAGGTTCTGATAGTCGATGATCATGAAATTGTCCGCGTCGGGCTCAAAGCCTTGCTTGGTCGGCAGGCCAACCTGGAGGTGGTGGGCGAGGCGGCCAACGCCCCGGAAGCCGTCGCCCAGGCGAAGAGGCTGCGCCCGGATGTGGTGCTTATGGATATCCGGCTCGGGTCGACCAGCGGCATCGACGCCTGCCAAGAAATCATGAACGCAATGCCGGAAACAAAAGTGATTATGCTGACCAGTTATGCCGAAGATGAAATGTTTTTCGCCGCGCTGCGGACTGGCGCGGCCGGCTATGTCATCAAGCAAGCGGGGGGACTGGAAGTCATCCGCGCCATTCAGGCGGCCCTGGCAGGCGCCAGCCTGCTGGACCCGGCCGCAGCGGAACGCAGCCTGAGCACCGTCCACCGCGCGGCACGTTCGCCGGATGGCGGGGCCTTTGCCGGGCTCAACACCCAGGCACAACATGTGCTGGCCCGTATCACCACCGGCGACACCAACCGCGAAATTGCAGTGCGCCTGCACCTGGGCGAAGGCACGGTGCGCAACTATGTGAGCGACATTTTGTTGAAGCTGGATGTTGCCAATCGCGCCGAGGCCGCGGCTTACGCCACGAAACACAATCTACAGGAACTCCTGGTGAGCGATTAGTACACCGGCTGGATTTCGAAACGCCTTGCGGCCTCACGATCAGGGCCGGCGAGGCGCCGGTGAGGCTTCCATCAATTCAAGTTGTCGGCACTCGGGCGCACCACCAGCATCGAATAATCGCCCGCCCGCAGCACCTTCTCAGTGACACTGCCGTACACCCAGCGCTGCAGACCGCCGCGGCCGTGGGTGGCCATGGCAATCAGGTCGATGGCGTGGTTTTCGGCATACGTCAGAATGGAACTGGCCGGCGGGCCAATCCGCACTTCGCAGTTGACCTCAAGGCCTTGGGCGACAAACGGGCCGCTCACACGCCTCAGATAACTGTCGGCATCGGCCTGCTGCTCCTCGACCAGACGCGGGCCCAAACCGTATTCGAACTCGTCCAGGCCGCGCAACTGCTCCACATGGAACTCAGGCACAACGCGCAGCAAGGTCACGCCGGCCTGCAGCGTTTGTGCCACTTCCAGAGCTGGCGCGAGCGCGCGCTGCGAGAGCTGCGAGCCGTCCAGCGGGACCAAAACGCGTTTGATCGGCCGGTGCGAACGCACCACCAGCACCGGGCAAGTGGCTGCCCGCAGAACTTTTTCCGCCACGCTGCCTAGCAACCAGCGCGTCAATCCCGAATAGCCGTGCGATGACATGGCGATTATGCCAGCCTTAATCTGGCTGGCGACATCGACCACCCCGCCGGCGGCATCTCCATCCACTGTCACTGTTCCGACATCCAAACCGCGCGCCTTTTGCAGCGCCTGCACAGACTTCAGATAGTCCCTGGCATCAGCGCTGGCCCGGCCCAGCGCCTGCTCTGGATAGATCAGACCGTAGGCGCTCTCCGCGGTGGCGAAGGCCGGTTCCATATTGGGTACCCGCACCAAGACAACCCGGGCCTTGGTGCGGCGCGCCAATTGGCCAGCGACGGCCAGCGCCTGCTCGGCCAGGGTCGATCCATCCAACGGGACTAAGATTGTTTCAATCATCTTGCGCCTGCCTATGTGACGATCGTCGTCGGCTCTTGCGCCTGAGGTTATTTCACCGGAATAAGCAGCAAGGGCAATTGTGTGCCGCGCAGGACCGCCTCGGCCACGCTGCCGTACAAAAAGCGGTTTAGGCCGCTGCGGCCGTGCGTTGACATCACGATCAAATCGGCATTCATTTGGTTGGCGACTTGCACGATCATTTCTGGAGGCGCGCCAAAGGTCACCTGCGTCGCTATCCGCACGCCTGTCGTCTGCCAGTGCCCCCGAATAGCATGTAGATAATCTTCGGACTCAACGCGTTCGCGCGCCTCGCGCAGATCGTTCAGTTTTAGAAATTGCGGCCCGTTGCCAGCGGCCACCGCCATCGTCTCCTCGACGACCATCACGCGCAGCAGCGTCAGGTCAGCCCCAAATTTTTCGGCGACCACAAATGCCGGCTCGAGCGCCCGCTCGGCTAAATGCGATCCATCCAATGGCACCAAGATATGTTTGTACATGGCCATCCTCCGCCTATCCCGCGCACCAGTTCCAGGCCTCAAACCACACGCACAGCGTGAAAATTGCAGACCTGGCTGCAAATGCCACAGCGAATGCACACCGCCGGATCGATCACGTGCAGCTCGCGGCGCTGTCCGTGAATCGCGTTTGCCGGGCAATTGCGGGCGCACACCATGCAGCCATTGCAGCTGCCCGTCGTGTCAATCTCATAGCGGATCAACGCTCGGCAAACGTGCGCGGGGCAGCGGTGCTCGTACACATGCGCCTCGTATTCGGCGCGGAAATGCTTGAGCGTGCTGATGACCGCATTCGGCGCGCCCTGCCCCAACCCGCACAGGCTCAGAGTGCGCACCTGTTGAGACAAGTGTTCCAACTGCTCGATATCGCCAGGGCGCCCATCGCCGCCGCAAATGCGCTCCAGAATATCCAGCATGCGGCGGGTGCCCACCCGGCAGGGCGTACATTTTCCGCAGCTCTCTTGCGAGGCAAACTCCATGAAAAACCGGGCGATGTCCACCATGCAGGTGTCTTCGTCCATCACGATCATGCCGCCCGAGCCCATCATCGAGCCGGCCTGCACCAGCGCCTCGTAATCGACCGGCAAATCCAGCGCGTCGGCCACCAAACAGCCGCCCATCGGGCCGCCGGTTTGCACGGCCTTGAAGGCCTTGCCGTCCTTGATGCCTCCGGCAACTTCGTAGACCACTTCGCGCAGCGTAATGCCCAGCGGCACTTCGATCAGGCCGGTGTGCACCACGTCGCCGGCCAGAGCAAAGGTCTTGGTCCCCTTGCTGCGGGCGGTGCCCATGCCGGCAAACCACTCGGCCCCGCGCCGAATGATCACCGGCACGTTGGCATAGGTTTCCACATTGTTGATATTGGTCGGCTGGTCCCACAATCCCTGGACTGCCGGAAAAGGCGGGCGCGGGCGCGGCTCGCCGCGACGTCCCTCGATGGAGGCCATCAGGGCCGTCTCCTCCCCGCACACGAAGGCGCCGGCCCCGATGCGCAGCTCCAGGTGAAAACTAAAGTCGCTGCCCAGCAACTGGCGGCCCAGCAAGCCCCACGCGCGCGCCTGCTCGATGGCGTGATTGAGACGCTTAACCGCCAGAGGATATTCGGCCCGGCAATAGACGTACCCCTGGCTGGCGCCAATGGCGTAGGCGGCAATCAACATGCCCTCGATGACAGCGTGCGGGTCGCTTTCCAGCACCCGCCGGTTCATAAACGCGCCCGGGTCGCCTTCGTCGGCATTGCAGATCACGTATTTGTCTCGGCCCGGGTTGCCGCGACAGAGCTGCCATTTCCTTGCGGTTGGGAAACCGGCGCCGCCGCGGCCGCGCAGGCCGGAGGCCATGATGACGGCAATGCCTTGCTCAGGCGTCAGCGTCCTCAGCACTTGTCCCAAGGCCTGGTAGCCATCCACGGCCAGGTAGTCTTCAATGTTTTCCGGATCAATTTGCCCACAGTTGCGCAGAACCACGCGCACTTCTTTGGGCCGCGCCGGACCGAGTTCCTCGTCCACCGTGGGCCGCGCGGCTTGGGCGGCGGGCCGCGTCGCGGCGGCCTGGGCCGCGGTCTTTAGATCGTCGAGCGAATTCAGGTACAACATCGCTTAATGCTCGCTCTCCAGCACCCGGCGCAGTATCTGAGGCATCTTGTTCGGGCGCATGCGCCCGACCAGCTCATCGTCTACCGTGCCGACCGGCGCCTGACTGCACGCGCCCAGGCAGCGGCACAACTCCAAGGTCACCGCCCCGTCCGGCGTGGTGTGGCCTGGCGCAATGCCCAGCAACTGCCGGGCTTTATCGATGAGCTGCGATGCCCCGCCCACGTAGCAGGCGGTTCCCAGGCACAGTTTGACGGTGTGCCGCCCGCGCGGCTGTGTGGTGAAAAAAGAATAGAAGGTCACCACGCCATGCACGGTGCTCACGGGCACGCGCAGCCTGGCGGCCACGTAAGTCTGCATGCTGGGCGAAATATGGCCAATGCGGCTTTGCAGCTCATTCAACACCACCATCGTGGCGCCGGGCGTGTACTGGTTGTGCGCCACAATTTCGTCGATCAGCGCCCGCTGGGTGACATTGGCCAATGGGTCCGTCGGGGGCGACTGCCTCACCACGACCTGCTCGACGTTCGTCGCCCTGTCCGAAGGGAGCAGGGCGTCGAGCGATAGGGCGCTGGGCGGGGTGGTGGGTTCGGCTGTCACGTGACCAATCTCCTAAGGACTGATTGAGTCTGATTTACAGCCTAGCGGTTGCAGCGGGCGCCAAACAGTGGCAAATATCACGCTGGTTTACCACGAATGTCACCCTCTAAAACGCATGGGGGGCGAGTCAACGCTTGACTCGCCCCCCACACAAGGAGGAGCCTGCCCCTGCCCAGGGGCAGTGTCGCGCCCGCTCTAGTTAGGCGGGTTGAGGCATCAATGCGTCTTGCTCGCGCCAGGTCTTTACCACCATCCGAAAAATATCCGACTCGGTCAGGATGCCCACCAACTGGTTGTGCTGCATCACGGGCAGGCCGGAGATTTTCTTCTGCAGCATGATATCGGCGGCCTGCTGAATGCTGGTGGCGGGGGTGACACAGACTGGATTGGCAGTCATGATCTCGCGCAAGAGAATGCGGCCCACCAGATAATGCAGCTCAAAGATGCTCAGGCTGGTCGCTTCGGACGGTTGCGCGCCGCGCAGGTCGCCGCGCGTCACGATACCGATCAATTTCCCTTTTTCGCATACGGGCAGTCGGCGGATGCCGCGCGCCTTCATCAACAGCAGCGCGTCTGGCAAGCTCATGTCGGGCTCGGCCGTCACCGGCTGGGACGTCATCCACTCTTTAACCATCGTCGCGCGCATCTCCACCTCCTGTTTAGATTTGGATCGGACCTACTTTCCCAGTTTACGGGCGCCGCTGCCGGGTGGATAGTGCCGTCTGTCATCCGACAGCGTGACATACGTCTGCGCCGCAGCGGCAGTGCCCATCGAATTGCGATGGAATACTTCCTATTTGATGACAATCGACACTGTAGCCAGGCGCCAGTCGGCGCTATCGTCCTATCTAACGAATCTAAACCGTACACTTCTCGAGGTTATGATGCTTACTTTAAAGCCCGCACCGATAGCAAAACGCAACGCTCACGACACCCCTCACAGCGGCAACGGCCACACCGGCCACGCGAAGACGGCTGCTGCTACTCGCCGGCGGGCGCAGTGGGTGTATCTGTTCGCGCAAGGCAACGGTTCGATGCGCGACCTGTTAGGCGGCAAAGGCGCTAACCTGGCTGAAATGACCAGCCTGGGCTTGCCGGTGCCGCCCGGGTTCATCATTACCACGCAGGCCTGCAACGCCTATCTGGCCGCTGGCGAGCAGTTCCCGGCTGGCATGTGGAAGCAAATGCTGGCAGCCTTGCGCACAATTGAAGAGCAGACCAGCAAGACCTTTGGCGATCCCGACAATCCGCTGCTGGTCTCTTGCCGCTCGGGCGCAAAATTCTCCATGCCGGGAATGATGGATACAGTTTTGAACATCGGCCTGAACGACGAGGTCGTGGTGGGCCTGACTGGCCTGACCGGCGACGCCCGCTTCGCCTATGACGCCCACCGCCGTCTGATCCAGATGTTTGGCACGGTGGTCCTGAACATCGCCGACGAGCCCTTCGAGGCCGTGCTGGCCGATTGGCGCGCCAAGCGCGGCGTGACCAACGACGCTGACCTGGCCGCCGCCGACCTGCAAGCCATCGCGGCTGCTTTTCAAGCCATCGTGCGCGCCGAGACCGGCCGCGACTTTCCCACGGACCCGTACGATCAACTGCGCTGCGCCACCGAGGCCGTTTTCAAGTCGTGGAACGGCAAGCGCGCCCGCGATTATCGCAACGCGGCCGGCATCGCGCATGATCTCGGCACCGCTGTCAACATTGTCAGCATGGTCTTCGGCAACCTGGGTCAAGATTCTGGCACCGGCGTGGTGACGACCCGCAATGTCTCCACTGGTGAGAAAGAGATTGAAGGCGACTATTTGACCAACGCCCAGGGCGAGGACGTCGTCGCCGGCACCCGGCTGACCAAGCCGATTGCCGCGCTCAAGACCGAGATGCCAAAGGTTTTTGCCCAATTCGAGCGCATCTGCCACAAGCTGGAAAAGCACTACCGCGAAGTGCAGGACGTGGAGTTCACCGTTGAGCGCGGGCAATTGTTCATACTCCAGACCCGCGACGCCAAGCGCACCGCCCAGGCCGCGGTGCGCATCGCCGTCGATCTGGCCAACGAGCATCTCATCACGCGGGCAGAGGCCGTGCAGCGCGTGAAGCCGGAGCACGTCGATTACTTCCTGCATCCCCAGTTTGACCCGGCCGAAAAGAAGGCCGCCATGGCGCGCGGCGATCGCCTGGCCACCGGCTTGAACGTGTCCCCCGGCGCGGCCACCGGCCAAATCTTCTTCGATGCCGATACGGCCGAGCGCAAAGCCAAGAGCGAGCACCTGGACGTGATCCTGGTGCGGCCAGAAACCAAGCCGGACGACGTGCACGGCATGTTGGCGGCCAAAGGCATTCTCACCAGCCGCGGCGGGCGCACCAGCCATGCCGCCCTGGTGGCGCGCCAGTTTGGCAAGCCGGCCGTGGTCGGCGTGGCTGCCATGGATGTGAATGTCGAGCAGCGCCAGTTCACAGTCGACGGTCGTATTCTCAAGGAAGGCGACGTTGTCTCGCTGGATGGCACGCTGGGCGAAGTCTACGCCGGCGCGGTGAAGACTTACATCCCCACCTTTGACGACCCGTATTTGCTGAAAGTGTTGGCCTGGGCGGACGACATCCGGCAGTTGGCCGTGTGGGCCAATGCCGATTATCCCCAGGACGCCGTCCGCGCGCGCGCCTATGGCGCACAGGGCATCGGGCTGTGCCGCACGGAGCATATGTTCTTTGAGACCCACCGCCTGCCCTTTGTGCAGCAAATGATCCTGGCCAAGACCGATGCCGAGCGCCGCACCGCCCTGGACATCCTGCTGCCCTTCCAGCGTGAAGACTTTATTGGCATCTTCCGCGCCATGGACGGCCTGCCGGTCACCATCCGGCTGATCGATCCGCCCCTGCACGAGTTTCTGCCCAGCCACGACGACTTGGCGCGCGAGACGACCGAGCTGGAGCTGCACATTCAAGGCCGCAAGACCGAACTGGCCGCTTTGGAGCGGATGCTGGTGCGGCGCGATGAGATGCTGCGAGCCGTCGAAGTGGTGCGCCACGCCGCGCGCGATCCGGAGGCCGTCAGCGGCCTGCCCACCCGCGAGCACCAGGAGCAAGACCTGGTGGAACTGGCCACGCGCCGGCTGGCAGTGATCCACGACATCGAGGTGATGACCGAGAAATATACCGCGGTCCACAAGACTCTGGAGGCGGTGACCAGCATGCGCGAGGCCAACCCGATGCTGGGGCTGCGCGGCGTGCGGCTGGGCATCCACCTGCCCGAATTGACCAAGATGCAGGTGCGGGCGATCTTCGAGGCCGCCTGCGAATGCACCAAGGCCGGCATCAAAGTCTTCCCCAAGATCATGATCCCACTCATCGCCCACAACAACGAGCTGCGGGTGGAGCAGGAAATCCTGGAATCCGAGGCCAAGCTGGTCATGGATGAGCAGCAACTGCAGATCCATTACCAATTCGGCACCATGATTGAGATACCGCGCGCCGCGCTGACGGCCGACCAGATCGCGGAATACGCCCAGTTCTTCTCGTTTGGCACCAACGACCTGACCCAAACGACCTTCGGCATTTCGCGCGACGACGCCGAGACCGGCTTCCTGCTGGAATATCTGCAAAAGGGCATCTTGCCTGACAACCCGTTCGCCACGATTGACGAGCGCGGCGTGGGCAAGCTGATGCGCATGGGGGTTGAGCTGGGCCGCGCCACCCGGCCGGACCTGGAAGTGGGCATCTGCGGCGAACACGGCGGGGACCCGCAAACGATTGACTTCTGCCACCGGCTCGGCATGAACTACGTGAGCTGCTCGCCCTTCCGGGTGCCGGTGGCCCGGCTGGCCGCGGCGCACGCCGCCCTGAAAGCCAGGGACGCCGCCTAGCAGGCTGATGCGTTATTCTCGCCGTTGCGCTGCATCAACGGTCAAGGTGTTAGCGGGCGGCCAGGCGCCGCTCGCTAACACCTTTCTTTTCGCCAGCGCGGGCCGCGGACGTGGCTGGCACAGGGCCGGAAAGTGGACAGAAGTCATCTGAAACACAGCCAACCTGCACTAGCGGGGCCCACGCGGTTATCATAAGTTATTC
>JAYTFQ010000047.1:0-6136 GCA_043734225.1 Anaerolineales bacterium
ATTTTTTCAAGAATTTCATTGATCTTCGCCGAGCGCCAGCGCCACCGCCTCGTTCGTGTCCATGGCCTGGCCCTTGGCAAACGCCTGCGCGATCGCGGCCTGGTCCGGCCATTCCTGCCAACCCGGCAGCAGCGTCTCCAGGGATGAATCTTCCCAGGCGTTGCGGCGCTGCCGGGCCCACAGGGCTTTGGCGGCGCCCGACAGGCACGCTGCCTGCTCTGGTTGGCCGGCTTTCGCGGCGATGCCGGCGCACACGCCCAAGCACGAGGCCGTGACATTGGGGTCGCCGATCCGTTCCGCCTCATGCAGGCTGGCGCGGCAGTATGCTAGCGCCCGCTCCAGGCGACCCTGCCGCAAATCGACCAGGCCCAACCAGCGCAGAACAAAAGCTTTTTCTCGGGTTCCCAATTCTTCGATCAGCGCCAGTGCGTCCAGAAATGTTTCCCGCGCCTGCGCATACTCTCCCAGGTTTTGATCGGCATCTCCGAGTTGGATGAGTGGCGCGATGTCAAACCAATGGTCGCCGCTGACCTCAAACAGTTGGATCGCTTCTCGGGCGTGCATTTTGGCGTCCGCATACTGCCCCTGGCGAATCGCCAGCCCGGCCTTGGCGGTTGCGAAACACGCCAGTTCCCATTCATATCTCCCAGGCACAAAATGATCGGGCCCCAGTTCCCGCAGGATCAGCTCTCCCTCGGCCAATGGCGCCACTGCGGGCGTCGCATCACCGCGTTGCTGCAAGAGTTGGTCTCCCACCTTGAACAAATTGCGCGAAAGTATGGTTCTGCCTTCGGGACCTAAACGGCGACTGATGTCCACCGCTTGCCGCAACCAGGCCTGGGCGGTTTGAGGCTCGTTTTGCGCCACTGGGCCGCCGGCCGCAAATCCTAGCACCGTGGCATACAGACTGTCGGAGATTCCGCCGTGGCCCTGGCACCAGGCGACGCCCCGCTTAAACCAATCCAACCATTCTTGAAACGAAGGCCAGGGGTACTCATCCTTCAATGTGGCCAACAGCCTCGGTCCGCTTTCAACCTCGGTTTGATCGCTGAATGACCACTCCAGCGCGCGGCGGTAGTTGTCCCGCTCGTTGGCCAGTTTTCGCGTCCAGATCAGCCGTTCCCTGGTGGCTGTCTTGGGGACGTTGGTCTCGGCAAAGTGCAGAAAGTATTCATAGTGGCGCTTGCTCAGCTGCTGACTGGTCCCCGTCTCCAGCAGCTTTGTGCCGCCGTACTGCCGCACCGTCTCCAGCAGGCGGTAGCGGCTCTCCTCGCCCGGCCGGCGTCCCGCCAGGACCATGGATTTGTCCACCAGTGACGCCAGCACTTCGTACACCTGGCCAGCGGCCAGGCCATCGCCCGCTGCGTCCGCGCACACGGCTTCCGCCGCCTCCAGTGTGCAGCCGCCCGCGAAGATGGACAGGCGCTGGAGCAGCCGTCGCTCGTCCGGGCTGAGCAGGTCATAGCTCCAGTCAATGGTCGCGCGCAGGGTCTGCTGGCGGGGCGCGGCGGCCCGGCCGCCGCCGGTGAGCAATCCCAGGCTGTCGTCCAGCCGGCCCGCCAACTGCTCGGAGGTGAGCAGCCGCAGTTGGGCAGCGGCCAGTTCGAGCGCGAACGGGATACCGTCCAGGCGCTGGCAGATGCGGGCGACCGCGGCGGCGTTGTGCCGGGCGACCTGGTAGGTGGGCTGCACCCGGCGCGCCCGGTCCACAAACAATCGCACGGCGTCGTATTCGTTGAGGATGTCTTCGGCGCTGGCCTGGCTTGCATCGGGGAACGGCAGCGATGGAACCAGGAAGATGGCCTCCGCCGCCAGGCCCAGCGGCTCGCGGCTGGTGGCCAGGATCCGGAGCTCCGGGCAGGCGCGCAGCAGGCTGTCGGCCAGGCGGGCGCCGGCCTCCAGCAGGTGCTCACAGTTGTCCAGCACCAACAGGGCCTGGCGGTCCCGCAGATGGGCCGCCAGCGTGTCCAGGCTGGGCCGCCCCGGCTCATCAGCCAGCCCGAGGCTGGCCAGGGCCTGCTGGGGAAGCAAGCGCGGGTCCGACAGCGGCACCAGGTCCACGAACCAGACACCCGCGCCGAAATCGGCCAGCACTTCTTCGGCGGCGCGCAGTGCCAGGCGGGTTTTGCCCACCCCGCCCGAGCCAGTCAGGGTGACCAGGCGCCATTCCGCCAGTAGTTCCTTGATCTGGGCGATTTCTGGTTCGCGGCCAAAAAAGCGGGTGAGCTGCAGCGGCAGGTTGTGCCGCGGGCGGCCGGGTTGTTCCGGCCGGGCCGCGGCCGAGAGAGAAACGGCGGGGCTAGCCGCGCCCGGCGGCGCCGCGAACGAGTCGCCGCCCGGTGCTGGGGTGGTGGCGAGCAGGCCCAGCTCGGCGGCGCGGACCAGCGCCTGGTGTTTTCGATTCACCCCCAGCTTGCCGTACAGCCGCTGGATATGCCATCGCACCGAATTGAGGGCCAGCGTCAGCTTCTCGGCAATTTCGGGGCCGGAATGGCCCTGCGCCAGGAGCAGCAAAATCTCGCGTTCCCGGCGCGTGAGCGTTTCGACGAGCAATTTCTGCGACTGGCTGTCCGGTTTGCTAATGGCAGGCCCCTCCTAAACCGAATTGCGCGGAGATGGTTAATTATACCGCCGCCACGACCAGCGATTGGCCGACGCGCACTGGCCGGTCAGGGCGTTTCCAAAGTCGCGTCGGGCGGCTGAAGTCGCTGCGACAAAGTCACAAAGCCTGCCCTTCGGCGGGCTAAAGAGTACAACAGAGTCGGCGAAGGCCGACTCGCCTGCCCCAACGCAGTTGCGGGTCGTGCTCTCGCAGTCTTATCGCGTGCTGCGGTTTCAACCGCCGGGCATATGGGGCAGGAAAAGTCAATGGACTTTGGAGCAGCTCTTCACCGGCCCGTCGCTGGGCTCAAAAACCCACAGTAAAACCCATTAGTTAATGGGGTGACCAGCAGCGGCGAATCACGTAAGGTGAAACCAACTCGGGCGCCGGCTTGGACGCCGTCGCGATCCATTGCGCAGATAGGAGCAAAGAATGGTACCCAGTTTCCAGAAAGTGCGTGGGGGTCGTTCGTCACGCGCCGCGTTCTTGTCTCTGGTCTTCGTGTTGGCGCTGTTGCCGGGCGCCACCACCGCGCTCGCCAAAACCGGCGAGCACCAGCTGCCCTTTAAGGGCACGTTACAGGCGGCCGAAGTTGGCATATTCGACCCAGGGCCCCCGGTGACGCTGGCGGTGACCGCGACGGGCTCGGGTCATGCGACGCATCTCGGCCTGTTTGCATACAGCTATCACGTCCTCATCACCTTCAACTTCCCATTTGACTTTTCGGGAGGCGGAACGATCTACTATGACCTCGTGGCGGCGAACGGCGACCATCTCTACTCCGTCGGAGAAGGATTCGGTGTGGTGGCGCCGGGCATGCCAGACTTCAATCACGTTGTAGAACAGCATGTCATCACGGGCGGCACGGGACGCTTTGCTGGAGCCAGCGGCAGATATACCGTTGATCGCCTGATTAGCCATGCTACTGGGATCACCTCCGGTACGATTGACGGGTATATGGTCTTAGCTCACGACGATTAGTTGTAAATCTGACTGAAAATAAAGGCCGCAGTCTTGCGCTGCCGCCATTATTAAAAGATAAACCAACTCGGGCGCCGGCTTCACGCCGTCGCGATCCACTTCGCAGATAGGAGCAGAGTATGGTACCCAGTTTCAAGAAAGTGCTTGCGAGTCGTTCGTCACGCGCCGCGGTCCTGCCCATTGTTCTGGCGTTGTCCGTGATGCTCGGTGCGACAACCGCTTTTGCGCAGGTCCAACGGACGATTCTTGGCGGTACGGAAACAAAATTCTTCCACCCCGAAACGCTCGACCGGACCATTACCGCCGGCCCGTGGGAGATACACGTCGGGCAGACGGTCCCGGGCTTCTTTAATTTCGGCGCGCTGGCCGGCACCCTGGTCTATGAGGCGACCGACCGGATTGACTTTTCCACCGGCAATGGACAGTTGCGGGCTAAGGTGACTTACACGGATACCGCCAGTGGTGTGACGTGCGCCGGCCACGCCGAAGGCAAGATTATTGCTTTCCTCGTCACTTCGAACATCGTTGCCCAGTGCAGCGATGGCTCGACGTTGAAAGGGACGCTGCAAGATACTTTTAACAACGGCGTCGAAATCGACAGCACCTTCCACGGCGAACTGCTGAGCCACTAAGAGAATACTTCCACCGGGGAGCAGCCGGCCCCTGCCGCAAGGCTCGGGCCGGCTTGTTAATCCTGGCTGGCGCGCCGCAGGACCACAGCGTTCTAACGGCCGGATGACCGGCCGGCCCCCCGCGAGCTGCACTCGCCGATCGTGCCGGAACCATGGTTCTTCACAGGAGGAATCAAATGAAACACACGCTCAGCTTGCTGCGGCTGCTTAGCATGGCCGCGGCGGCCAGCCTGATCGCGTCCGCTTGCGGGTCTACGACGGCCACCGCTGTGCCGCCCAGCCCAGTGCCCACGTCGGCGCCCGCTCTGGCCCCGACGTTGGCCCCTACTCTCGCCCCAACGATGGCGCCTACATTGGCTCCCACCACGGCGCCCGCTGCCACGTCGACCGCGGCGGCGACTGCGACCGCCGCGCCTACTGTTGTCGCGAGCACGGCCACTGCTGCGGCGGATGTCGGCGTCTTGGCCGCCACCGTTAAGCTCGATGGGCCTGCCAGGGTCGCCGTTAGCGCCGAAGGTAAGATCTACATCTCGGAATGCGGGTTTACTGCGGGTTCAAAGATTTCCGTCATCGATTCGTCCGGAACGTTGAAGCGCTTCGCCGGATCAGTCCCGAGCTTCAGCGGTGATGGCGGGCCAGCGCTCAAGGCGCAGTTCTGGTGCCTGACAGGGCTCGCCTTCGATAGCGCTGGCAATTTGTATCTCGCTGATGTGGGCAATAATCGGATCCGCCGCATCGACCCGCAGGGCACGATCAGTACGGTGGCCGGCAGCGGTCCCGTTGGCGATGGCGCCAATTTCAATGCGGCCGTAGGCGGCTTTGCCGGTGATGGCGGCCCGGCCACCGCGGCGCAGTTGTCGTCGCCCGGCGCCATGGCGCTCGATGGGCAGGGCAACCTGTATATCCTGGACCTAGACAACAACCGCGTGCGCAAGGTGGATCCGGCGGGCATCATCACGACCATCGCCGGCGTCGGCACGTGGGGCTTTTCTGGCGATGGCGGCCCGGCAACAGCGGCTAAGCTCGGCACCAGCAGTATCAGCTTGGGCGGGTCAGGCAGCGGGATTGCCGTGGACGCGGCGGGCAACGTGTACCTGGCCGACACCGACAACGCCCGTATCCGCAAGATTGACACGAAAGGCATCATTCGCACCATCGCCGGCACCGGCGTACACGGCTCCTCCGGCGACGGCGGCCCGGCGACCAAAGCCCAGCTTTCTAACCCGGGCAACCTGGCCTTCGATGCCGCCGGCAACCTGTATGTCGCCGACGAACCCAGCAAAGATTTGGCCTGGAGCCGCATTCGTAAGATCAGCGCGGACGGTACCATCACGACCGTCAAGTCCGTCATCCGTAGTGACGGTGATCTCGCGCCGGCCTTTGGGGGGCTCGCCTTGGACTCCGCCGGCAATCTCTACGTCGTGGATCTACCCCATAATCTGGTCAGCAAGATTGACCAGGCTGGAAAAGAAACGACCGTGGCCGGGGGCGGTTCCTGATCGAGAGCCCTCTCGTCCTTGGCAATTCGTAATTCGAAACGGCGTCGCGCACCGGGTTGGCGCGCGGCGCCGTTTTTCGCCATGCAGCCAACACAGTTTTGTTACGGCTCAGCGGGCCTAATCCCAATACGGTTTGGTTAAGCCTGGGTGCGGGTTGGATTAGAGCGAGTAATCCAACCCGCACTCAGGCTTTATGTCACCCCAGCCGCACTTGTGCTACGCCTTAAAGCCACATGTGTTCTACCTTAAAGCCACATCTTTTTTCACCATTTGCCTTGTTTTAGGCGCTTCCGCCACACCCGCCACACCCGCCACATCTTTAGAGACAAGGCGCCCGCCTACGCTCTGCCTGCCATAAAAGGCCGTCCGAATGGGATGCCGCGAAGCGGCCAGACACCCGTAGGGGTCTGGCCGCTTCGCGG